>NZ_JBFUKD010000493.1:0-2915 GCF_056401005.1 Microvirga sp. P4_G7
TCGTCCGGGAGGCGCTTTTCATTTGCGTAAAGGCGTCGGCAAGAGCCTTCCTTTATCGATCCCCGAGGGGCATCCATCGGATCGCCAAGAGTCAAGTCACTTCGCCGCCGAAATGATTGCGATGTGACTATCTTCGCGACGGCTATGCGCGTAACTTCCTTCTGCCGCGCGGCAAGGCTCTGCGCGCCACGAAGGGTAACAAAGAGCATTTCGAGACCCAGCGCGCCCAGCTCGAGGCCCGCAATCTCGAGCGCAAGAAGGAAGCGGACGGCGTCGGCGAGAAGCTGAACGGCAAGAGCTTCACGATCATCCGCCAGGCCGGCGAGACCGGCGTGCTCTACGGTTCGGTCGCGACCCGCGATCTCGCCGACATCGTCAGCGAAGGTGGCTTCTCGATCGGCCGCAACCAGTTCCTTCTCAACCAGCCGATCAAGACGATCGGTCTGCACGTGGTGCCGGTTCAGTTGCACCCCGAGGTCGAGGTCGAAGTGACGATCAACGTCGCCCGCAGCCCCGAGGAAGCCGAGCGTCAGGCGCGTGGTGAATCGGTTACGACCCGCGAAGAGACGAACCTCGACGATCTCGGTCTCGAGGTCGGCGCGGCGCTTGCCGAAGCCGGCGACGTCGAGCTCTAAGGTTCTGAACGAGGCTTGCGCTTCGTTCCCTTTTTGTTCACAATCAGCGCCTCCCGGACGATTCGTCCGGGAGGCGCTTTTCATTTGCGTAAAGGCGTCGGCAAGAGCCTTCCTTTATCGATCCCCGAGGGGMATCCATCGGATCGCCAAGAGTCAAGTCACTTCGCCGCCGAAATGATTGCGATGTGACTATCGGGGACTTTGAGGAAAGGCGGCCGCTCTGACCTCTGAATCRTCATCTGTGGCAAGGCCGCCACCGCCGAATCGTTCGCGCCGATCTAAAGAGGGTTCCGCCCAACCGAGTCCCTGAATTCCGGAGCGCCTGATGGCCACCGCCAATGCCCTGATTGCCCGTCTCGACGCTTCCGAGCCGCAATACCGGGCTGCTCCGAACAACCTCGACGCGGAACAGGCGCTTCTGGGGGCGATTCTCGTCAACAACGACGCCTATTACCGGGTGTCGGACTTTCTCGACCCGGCGCATTTCTTCGAAGACCTCCACCGACGTGTCTATGAAGTCGCCACCTCGCTCATCAAGGCGGGAAAGGTTGCGACGCCGACCACGATGAAGACCTTCCTGGGCGACCAGGATCTCGGCGGCGTCACCGTCTCTCAATATCTGGCCCGTCTGGCCGCGGAAGCGACCACCGTGATCAACGCCGAGGATTACGGCCGCGCCGTTTATGATCTCGCGATCCGACGCAACCTGATCGGCATCGGCGAGGACTTGGTGAACGTGGCGTATGATGCGCCGGTCGAAACCTCGCCGCGCGATCAGATCGAGGAAGCGGAGCGGCGCCTCTACGAGCTCGCCGAGACCGGGCGCTATGACGGCGGTTTCCAGCGCTTCTCCGATGCGTTGACGAACGCCATCGACATGGCAGCGGCAGCCTACAAGCGCGAAGGGAAGTTGTCGGGCGTCTCGACCGGCCTGATCGATCTGGATCGCTCGCTCGGCGGATTGCAGGCGTCGGATTTGGTGATCCTCGCCGGACGTCCGGCGATGGGTAAGACATCGCTCGTCACCAACATCGCGTTCAACATCGCCAAAACCTATGAGGGCGAGAAGCAGCCGGACGGCAGCATCAAGACCATCAACGGCGGCATCGTCGGTTTCTTCTCGCTCGAAATGTCGGCCGAGCAATTGGCGACTCGTATTATCGCCGAGCAATCGGGCGTCGCGTCCTACAAGATCCGCCGCGGCGACTTGCGCGAAGACGATTTCTACAAGATCACCGAAGCGGCGCGGCAGATGCAGTCGATCCCGTTTTACATCGACCAGACCGGCGGTATTTCGATCGCCCAGCTTGCGGCGCGCGCGCGGCGTCTGAAGCGCCAGCGCGGTCTCGACGTGCTCGTGGTCGACTACCTTCAGCTTCTGTCCGCGTCCGCCAAGAAGGGCGAGAATCGCGTCCAGGAATTGACCGAGATCACCACTGGGCTGAAGGCGCTCGCCAAGGAATTGTCCGTCCCGATCGTCGCCCTGTCCCAGCTCTCCCGTCAGGTCGAGTCGCGCGACGACAAGCGGCCGCAGCTCTCGGACTTGCGTGAATCGGGATCGATCGAGCAGGACGCCGACGTGGTCATGTTCGTTTACCGCGAAGAGTACTATCTCAAGAACAAGGAGCCGAAGCCCGGCACCGAGGAATACTTCAAGTGGCAAGCGGAAATGGATCAGGTCCACGGCAAGGCTGAAGTCATCATCGGCAAACAGCGTCACGGACCTACCGGCACCGTGCAACTTGCGTTCCAGGCTGATATCACCCGCTTCACGAACCTCGCCGACGAGGACAAGCTGCCAGAACGGATGGGCGATTGAACATCAACATGCGCCAGCCTTCATCAAGCCTCATCCCGGACGCCGAGGCCGGCGCCCGGCTCACGATCGATCTCGACGCGATCGCCGCCAATTGGCGCATCCTTCGCGACCGCGCCGAAACTGACACCTCGGCGGTCGTCAAAGCGGACGCCTACGGAACCGGCATCGAGCGGGTGGTCCCTGCCCTCCTGCAAGCAGGCTGCCGCGTTTTCTTCGTGGCGCATCTGTCGGAAGCCAAGCGCGTCCGCGCCGTTGCGACCGAGGCGACGATCTACGTGCTCAACGGTTTTCCGCAGGGAACTGGCGCGACGTACGCCAATCACGACATCCGCCCCGTGCTCGGATCGCAAGAGGAAATCGACGAATGGGCGGCGTTCTGCCGAGCCCAGGGCGCGCGGCTTCCGGCCGCGATCCATGTGGACACCGGAATGCATCGGCTCGGTCTTCCCATCGTCGAGGGC
>NZ_JBFUKD010000494.1:0-2908 GCF_056401005.1 Microvirga sp. P4_G7
GAATAGACGCGGCAGAAGGTGATCGTGCCGACGAAGGGATCGTCCATGATCTTGAAGGCGAGCATGGAGAAGGCTTCTTCGTCCGTCGGACGACGGATGATCGGCTCTTCGGTCTTGAAGTCGATGCCCTGGATCGCTTCACGATCGGCCGGGGACGGAAGGAAGTCCACGACTGCGTCGAGAAGGGGCTGAACGCCCTTGTTCTTGAASGCCGARCCGCAAAGAACCGGGTGGAACGCGCGGCGCTGAACGGCCGTGCGGATCAGGCGGCGCAGGGTCGCATCGTCCGGCTCCTGGCCGTCCAGATACGCAACCATCGCGTCGTCGTCCATTTCGACGGCGGCTTCAACGAGCTTGCCACGGTATTCCGCAGCCAGTTCCTTCAAGTCGTCCGGAATCTCGGTCTCGTCGAAAGTCGCGCCGAGCGACTCGCCCGACCAGACGAGAGCCTTCATCTTGATCAGATCGACCATGCCGCGGAAATCGCTTTCCGCACCGATCGGGATCTGCAGGCAGACGGGCTTGCCGGCGACGCGCTTGATGATGTCGGCGACGCAGCTGAAGAAGTTCGCGCCGGTCYTGTCCATCTTGTTGACGAACACGATACGGGGAACGTCGTACTTGTCGGCCTGACGCCAAACGGTCTCGGTCTGCGGCTCGACGCCCTGGTTGCCGTCGAGAACGCACACGGCGCCGTCGAGGACGCGCAGCGAACGCTCGACTTCGATGGTGAAGTCGACGTGGCCGGGGGTGTCGATGATGTTCAGGCGCTTGTCATGCCAGAAACAGGTGGTCGCAGCAGAGGTGATCGTGATGCCACGCTCCTGCTCCTGCTCCATCCAGTCCATGGTGGCGGCGCCTTCGTGGACTTCGCCGATCTTATGCGACTTGCCGGTGTAATAGAGAATACGCTCGGTCGTCGTCGTCTTTCCAGCATCAATGTGGGCCATGATGCCGAAGTTGCGGTAGTCCTCAATTGCGTGCGTGCGGGGCATCGCTCAGCTCCTCAAGGTCCTGCCGTTACCAGCGGTAATGCGAGAACGCACGGTTGGCTTCAGCCATCCGGTGGGTGTCTTCGCGCTTCTTCACCGCGTTGCCGCGGTTGTTGGATGCATCGAGCAACTCGGCCGAAAGCCGGTCGACCATGGTCTTGTCGTTGCGCGAGCGGGCCGCCTGGATGATCCAGCGGATCGCCAGAGCCTGACGACGCTCGGTGCGCACTTCGACGGGGACCTGGTACGTGGCGCCACCGACGCGGCGGGACCGGACCTCGATCGCCGGAGCGACGTTGTCGAGCGCCTGCTTGAACACCTCGAGGGGGTTCGACTTGGCGCGGGTCTCGATGATGTCGAACGCACCGTAGACGATGCCTTCTGCGACGGACTTCTTGCCGTCGTACATGATCGAGTTCATGAACTTGGTGACGATGATATCCCCGAACTTCGCGTCAGGGATGATCTCACGCTTCTCGGCGCTGTGGCGGCGGGACATGAGCTAACTCCTACTTCGGCCGCTTGGCGCCGTACTTCGAACGACGCTGCTTACGATTCTTGACGCCCTGGGTGTCGAGGACACCGCGGAGGATGTGATAGCGAACGCCCGGAAGATCCTTCACGCGGCCGCCGCGGATCATCACCACGGAGTGCTCTTGAAGGTTGTGACCCTCACCCGGGATATAGCCGATCACTTCGTAGCCGTTCGTCAGGCGAACCTTGGCGACCTTACGAAGCGCCGAGTTCGGCTTCTTCGGGGTCGTTGTATAGACGCGTGTGCAGACACCCCGCTTCTGGGGGCACGCCTCTAGCGCGGGAACCTTATTCCGGCTCTTCTGGGCCGTCCGCGGCTTGCGGATCAGCTGGCTGATCGTTGGCATCCTGTGCCCTCTTTCACGGGCCACCCGTCATGGGTGACACTAGTCCAAAATTCTACGGTTCAGCTCCGCACCCTCGTTTCGGCCGATCCCATGGACAGAAAGCCCGTTGGACTTGCGCAAAACGAAATCACGCCATCGGCTCAGAAGCCTTTGGCGTGTTGCGAGTGCAGAGGATCACGGTGGTCTCCCACCGCAGTCGTGCCTCAAGCTGACGATGTGTCAGTCAGTGTTGAGTTCGACAGCGTTTAGGCGGCATCGGTCGAAGCTAGGCGCTTTGACCCGCGAACACCTACGGCCCGTCGGAAAGTCCGCGTTCTGTAGCCCCCGAGTCGCGCAAAGTCAACTGGATTTCCGCGGGTTTCCGGCAGGAACGGCAGCAAGAGGACCATTCAAGGTCGTGCAACCACCCTACCCGACGCAAAAGGAAACAAGATGGCGGGCGGGGATAGGAAGATGATCGTTTCCTGCCCCCTGCCCGCCGATCCGTTCGATCAAATCACGTAGACGTCGGCCGCCGTGAACGCCAGCCCCTTCTTGAGGACGGCGATCTCCTGAGCCTTGCCGGATCCGGAGCCGTCCGCATCGTAGGACAGAATGCCTGTCGTCTTGCTGTAGATGACGAAGTCGTTGGAGTCTTTCGCTTTGTCGATGGCGAAATTGGCCTTCTTCATCTTGATGGGCGTCGTGCTCGTGCTCTTCCCGAGCTTCGTGAAGATCGCGTTGTCGAGCCAAACCGAATCGTCCGCCACCACGAAGTCCTTGATGGTGTCCCGGTCACCCTTGGTCGGCTTGACGCTGAACGCGAAGGCGTCCTGTCCCTTGTCGCCGATCAGGGTATCCTTGCCGGCGCCGCCCCAAAGCTGGTCGTTGCCGAGGCCGCCCGTCAACAGGTCGCCCCCTGCCCCACCCTTGAGGATGTCGTTCCCGGCCCCGCCGCCGAGGGTATCGCCCAAGGCGCCGCCGAGGAATACGTCCGCGTTCGCCGTTCCCCCGGTCGTCTCGGGATTGACGTCGGAAACCGCGATCGTGAAACTC
>NZ_JBFUKD010000495.1:0-2881 GCF_056401005.1 Microvirga sp. P4_G7
TCTATTGCCAGCAGCGCGGCCTTTCGGCCGAGGAGGCGACGGCTCTGATCGTCAACGGTTTCGTGAAGGATGTGCTGCAGCACCTCCCGATGGAGTTCGCCGTTGAAGCCCAAAAGCTGATCTCGATCTCCCTCGAAGGCAGCGTCGGTTAATTCAGGAACAAGGCGTGGATGTCCGGGGCAGGCCTGGGTGTGGCGTTAGGGCTCGATGCCCGTCATGGCTGGATGCGATCCGGCCGTCCATTGCGAAACGAATGGAATTCAAAATGCTCGAAATCAAAAACCTCGTGGTCCAGATCGAGGACAAGGTGATCCTCAACGGGCTCAACCTGACCGTCAACAAGGGTGAGATCGCTGCCATCATGGGACCCAACGGATCGGGTAAATCGACCCTGTCCTACGTCATCGCCGGCAAGTCGGACTACGAAGTCCTCGACGGCGAGATCCTGCTCGACGGGGAAAACCTGCTGGAGATGGAGCCTGATCAACGCGCCGCCGCCGGCGTGTTCCTGGCATTCCAGTATCCGCTGGAAATTCCGGGCGTCGCGTCGATGACCTTCCTCAAGGCCACGCTCAACGCGCAGCGCAAGGCGCGAGGCGAGAGCGAGCTGACGACGCCCGACTTCATCAAGCGCGTCAACGCGGCTGCGACTCAGCTCGAGATCCCAAAGGATATGCTGAAGCGCGCGCTCAATGTCGGGTTCTCCGGCGGCGAGAAGAAGCGCATGGAAATTCTGCAGATGGCGTTGCTGCAGCCGTCCTTCTGCATTCTCGACGAGACCGATTCCGGCCTCGACATCGATGCGTTGCGTATCGTGTCCGAGGGCGTGAACGCACTGCGTTCGCCGGAACGTTCCTTCCTCGTCATCACCCACTATCAGCGCCTGCTGAACCACATCGTGCCGGACACCGTGCATGTGATGTCGGCCGGACGCATCGTGAAATCGGGCGGTAAGGAATTGGCGCTCGAACTCGAAGCCAACGGCTATGCGGATTACAGGCAGAGCGAGGCCGCCTGACATGGCTGAGATCACGTTGATGAAGACACCCGCGGAAACGGCGCTGGTGCAAGCGTTCGAAAGCGTGAAGACGACGCTTCCCGGCGCCGCGGAATCGCGCGCCCAGGCGTTCGAGCTCTTTGCCGAGCGCGGATTGCCTCATCGCCGCGTCGAGGAATTCAAGTACACCGACCTTCGCGCTCTGATGCGCGAAGTCGCCCCCTTTGCGCCCGCACCGTCCGCACAGGAGGCCAAGACGGCGTTGCAGAACGCGAAAGCGTTGAGCGGCGTCGACGCGCTGGAGATTTCCTTCGTCAACGGTCATCTCGTGCGCGAAACTCTCGACCTCGGCAAGTTGCCCGAAGGCATCGAGGTCGTGCCGCTGACCGATGCTTTGGCGAATGGCCACGAATGGCTCAACAAACTCAGCCCGATCGAATGGGCGCGCAAGAACCCCGTCTACCAGTTGAACTCCGCGTTCATGGCCGATGGCGTGATGCTGCGTCTTTGGGGCGACGTCGAGAAGCCGGTTCATCTGCGCTTCGTCACGTCGAGCACGAGTCCGGTGGCAACGGCGACCCGTGTGCTTGTCATCGTCGAGCAGAACGCCTCGGCGACGCTCTTCGAGACGCATGAAAGCACCAATGGCGCGGCCCACCAGCCCAACGATGTGGTGGAACTTCTCGTCGGGGATCACGCCCAGGTCAACCACATCCGGTTGAATGCCGAAGGTGACCAGACGCTCGCGCTGTCCACCGTGGCGGTGAAACTCGGTTCGGATGTCTCGCTCAAGACTCTCAACGTAACCGCAGGGGCCGCTGTTTCTCGCCATCAGATTTTCGCGCTCTTCAGCGGCGAGAATACGAAGGCGCAGATCAATGGTGCGACGATGCTGAATGGTCGTGAGCACGGCGATACGACGCTCGTCGCCGAGCATGGCGCTCCCAATTGCGAAAGCCGCGAGCTTTTCAAGACCGTGGTCGATGACGAAGGCACCGGCGTCTTTCAGGGCAAGATCATCGTTCCGCATCATGCTCAGAAAACGGATGGCCGTATGATGTCCGCCGCGTTGCTCCTCTCTGAGGGAAGCGCGATGAACAACAAGCCGGAACTCGAAATCTTCGCTGACGATGTGCAATGCGCGCACGGAGCCACGTGTGGGCAGCTCGACGACGACCTCCTGTTCTACCTGATGGCGCGTGGCCTGCCGAAGAAGGAGGCCGAAAGCCTTCTGATTCAGGCGTTCTTGGGCGAAGCGATCGAGGTCGTCGAAAACGACGACGCCCGCGAAGCGCTGATCGGCGTCGTAGAGAATTGGCTGCACGCGCGGGGGTAACGCCTATGTCATGGCCGGACTTGGGTCCGGCCAACCTTGCCTTACGTCTGCGATGAACAGAGGCCGGGTATGACGCTGACGGGATGAAGGCTCAATTATGAACGCACCTTTCGCAGCCCCTTACGACGTCGAGGCAATTCGGGCCCAGTTTCCGATTCTGTCGCAGCAGGTGTACGGCAAGCCGCTCGTCTATCTCGACAACGCCGCGTCGGCTCAGAAGCCGCGCGCGGTGATCGATGCAATGGTCAACACCATGGAGACCGGCTACGCGAACGTGCATCGCGGCCTGCACTACATGGCGAATGCCGCGACGGAGGCATTCGAGGCGGCGCGCGAGAGCGTTCGGGAATTTCTGAATGCGGAATCCGTGAACGAGATCGTCTTCACCAAGTCTGCCACGGAAGCCTACAACCTCGTCGCGGATTCGTTCGGGCGCATGGCGATCGGGGAGGGGGACGAGATCATCCTCTCGATCATGGAGCACCATTCCAACATCGTGCCGTGGCACTTCTTGCGCGAGCGCAAGGGAGCGGTGATCAAGTGGGCGC
>NZ_JBFUKD010000496.1:0-2881 GCF_056401005.1 Microvirga sp. P4_G7
CTTATACGCGGCGTCGTCGTTACGTCCCTTGGAGGGAAGCGCGAAGGTGTCGATCCAGCCGAGCGCGCCCGACTTCGGTGCGATGAACTTGATGTCCGGGTTTTCGGAATTGAGCTTCCAGCCGCCCGTGTCCCACGCCATTGCAGCGACGACTTCGCCCGAGCGCAGGGCGTTGAGGAGCTGGTCCTTGCCGTCCCAGAAGAACTTCACGTTCTTCTTGCAATCGGCGAGCTTCGCGCCGACTTTTTCCATCATGGCCGTGTAGGCCTTGGCGTCCTTGTACGACGCGAAGGGATCCATGCCGTTGGCGAAAGCGAAGGCGATCAGCGTCGGGCGCTTGGCGCGGAAGCTCGACTTGCCGGCGACGGCCGCGCTGCAGAGATCGTTGTAATCGGCCACGCTCGGTGCGGCCTTGGTGTTCACCACGAGACCGTCGGTGCCCCAGATGTGCGGAACGCCGTACACCTTGCCGTCAATGGTCGTGTTCTTCTTGGTGGCTTCGAGCATGGAGCCGATGAACTGATCGCCCTTGAGCTTGGACAGATCCATCGCCTTGTAGATACCGAACTCCTGTTGGGGACCGGCGATGCGATCCTGGCTCGGCTGAACGAGATCGAACCCGGCGCCTTGGGTCGCACGCAGCTTCGAGATCATCTCCTCGTTGTTGGAAAGAGTGATCTCGACTTCGATGCCGGTTTCCTTCGTGAACTGTTGAACCACATCCGCGGGGGCGTAATCCGCCCACGTCAAAAGCCGCAACTTCTCGGCGGCATGGGCCGTCCCGGCAACCATCAGGGCGGCAAAGGCCGTAGCCAGCTTCAAGCCGGCGCGTTTCGTCAACATCGTCATCCTCCAGTGTGGTCCGGGCTYTGCCCGTGTTCCCCAGTTGCAAAACTATATGACACTCGCGCGACAGGCTACCGAATTAAGGGTTCTTATCCCTATTTTGTGAGCCGGCTCACTGAATTGCGTAACGGAAGATGCTGACAGCTTCGCRATCCCCCTGATATGACGGCGATCCTATGGAGGATCGAGGAATGCGGACGCTCTACCCTGAGATTGAACCCTATGAGCACGGCTGGCTCGACGTCGGCGACGGGCATCGCGTCTACTGGGAATTGTGCGGCAATCCAAAGGGTAAACCGGTCGTCTTTCTCCACGGCGGCCCAGGAGGCGGCTGCTCGCCCAACCAAAGGCGCCAGTTCGATCCGAAGCGCTATCGCATTCTGCTGTTCGACCAGCGCGGCTGCGGCCGCTCGACGCCCTATGCGAGCCTCGAGGCCAACACGACCTGGCATCTGGTCGCCGATATCGAGCGCCTGCGCGAAATGCTCGGCGTCGAACGGTGGATGGTGTTCGGCGGATCGTGGGGCAGTACGCTTGCGCTCGCGTATGCCGAGACCCATCCCGAAAGGGTCACCGAACTCGTGGTCCGCGGGATCTTCACTCTGCGCCGGTCAGAGTTGCTCTGGTACTACCAGGAGGGAGCGTCCTGGCTGTTTCCGGAAAAGTGGGAGCGCTATCTTGCACCGATCCCGGAGAACGAGCGCGGCGACCTGATGGCGGCGTATCGCCGACGCCTCACGGATCCCGACCCGGCCGTTCAACGAGCCGCTGCCCGCGCTTGGAGCCTTTGGGAAGGCGAGACGATTACGCTTCTGCCGGATGAAGCGAACACCAACCAATTCGGCGACGAGCATTACGCGATCGCCTTCGCGCGGATCGAAAACCACTATTTCGTCCATGCCGGCTGGCTGGAGGAAGGGCAGCTCATCCGCGACGCGGGTCGGCTCAAGGACATTCCCGGAATCATCGTCCAGGGGCGCTACGATGTGGCGACCCCTGCCTCGACGGCCTGGGACCTTCACAAGGCCTGGCCGGAAGCGCGGTTCATCATGGTTCCCGATGCCGGGCACGCCTTCAGCGAACCAGGAATTCTGCACCATCTCATCGAGGCGACCGACGCGTTCGCTTCGACCTAGCCGAATGAAAGAGGGGGGAAATGCCCCCTCTTTCACTCTTGCGCCTACTCGGCGGTCCAGCCGCCATCCATCGATAGATTGCTGCCGGTGATCTGGCTCGCCGCGTCGCTGGCGAGGAATACGGCGAGTGCCGCCACCTGGTCGACAGTGACGAATTGTTTCGTGGGCTGGGCTTCGAGCAGCACGTCGTTGATGACCTGTTCTTTCGTCAGCCCCCTCGCCTTCATGGTATCCGGGATCTGCTTTTCGACGAGGGGCGTCCAGACATAGCCCGGACTGATGCAATTGGCGGTGATACCATGGGTAGCGACTTCCAGCGCCACCGTCTTGGTCAATCCTGCGATGCCGTGCTTGGCGGCCACATAGGCCGACTTGAACGGGGAAGCGACGAGCGAATGCGCCGATGCGGTGTTGATGATGCGACCCCATTTGCGCGCCTTYATGCCCGGAACGGCTGCGCGGATCGCGTGGAAAGCCGATGAGAGATTGATCGCGATGATCTGGTTCCATTTCTCGACGGGGAAGTCTTCGATCGGCGAAACGAACTGGATCCCCGCATTGTTCACCAGGATGTCGACCGAACCGAATGTCTTTTCAGCGAGAGCGATCATACCGGCGATCTCGTCGGGCTTCGTCATGTCCGCTGGGGAATAGATGGCCTTGACGCCGAACTCGCTTTCGATCGCCGCTCTCTCCTTCTCGATCGCCGCGGCATCGCCCATGCCGTTGATGACGATGGAAGCGCCCTCCTTGGCGAAGGCGCGTGCGATGGCGAGCCCGATCCCGCTGGTCGACCCGGTGACGACCGCCGTCTTGGACTTCAACGTCATGAAATTCTCCGATGACTTTTTTGGAATGAGGGAACCAGCTTAGCGGCGCCCGGACCGACCGTATAGGAG
>NZ_JBFUKD010000497.1:0-2871 GCF_056401005.1 Microvirga sp. P4_G7
GGTACAATTTGACGATCGGTGCAGCCATGTTGATGGGGCGCTTCTTCGTCATCGTCCCGGCCATGGCGATAGCGGGTTCGATGGCCGCTAAGAAGACCATCCCCACTTCGACAGGAACCTTTCCGACGCATGGTGGGCTGTTCATAGGGCTGCTCGTCGGAGTGATCCTGATCGTGGGCGGGTTGACGTTTTTCCCGGCTCTCGCGCTCGGACCAATCGTCGAACACTTGTCCCTGATCGCCGGCCAGACTTTCGCGGTTGGAGGATGAGCATGGAAAAGTATTCACCGCGGCCGTACGGGACGAAGTCGGAGCGATCTTGCAGCCCGCTCACCGTCGTCATCGCAATGACGATAGGAACGATCGCGTTGTTCGCGCTCGTCAACTTCATCCTTCGGCTCATCCTCACATACCCCTAGTCAACGTCATTCATTTCGAAATTGGAGTTCATTCATGAACACCGCTCAATCCCGCGAGAGAGTTGCGCGCTCATCGATCGCGGATCCGACAATCATCCTTCCCGCGTTAGGTGCTGCGTTCACCAAACTCGATCCAAGGGTCATGATCAAGAATCCGGTCATGTTCGTGGTGGAGGTTGTCGCCGCTCTCACGACGATCCTTTTCCTGAAGGATCTTGCTACCGGAGCAAGCAATATAGGCTTCTCTTTCCAGATCATCCTTTGGCTTTGGTTCACAGTGCTGTTCGCAAATTTTGCGGAAGCCGTTGCGGAGGGACGCGGCAAGGCGCAAGCGGCTTCGCTACGCAAGACGCGTACGGAAACGCAGGCCAAACTGATCCAGGGCGGTTCGGCAGGCGATTACACGTTGGTGCCTGGAACCAAACTCAAGATAGGTGACGTCGTCCTGGTCGAACCGGGTGACATCATTCCCAGTGACGGTGAAGTCGTAGAGGGTGTTGCATCGGTCAACGAGGCTGCGATCACGGGTGAGTCGGCCCCGGTCATTCGCGAGTCGGGTGGCGATCGCTCCGCGGTCACTGGCGGAACACAAGTGCTCTCGGATTGGATTCACGTTCGCATCACAGCTGCACAGGGTTCGACTTTCATCGATCGAATGATTTCTCTCGTGGAAGGAGCGTCACGCCAGAAGACGCCGAACGAGATTGCGCTGAATATCTTGTTGGCGGGGCTGACGATCATCTTCGTGATTGCAGTCGCGACCATTCCGAGTTTCACGGCCTATGCCGGTGGGGTGATCCCGATCATATCGCTCGTCGCGTTGTTCGTGACTCTCATTCCGACAACGATCGGTGCGTTGCTGTCCGCCATCGGCATCGCGGGCATGGATCGATTGGTTCGCTTCAACGTCCTCGCCATGTCCGGCCGTGCCGTGGAAGCGGCGGGCGACGTGGACACGCTCTTGCTCGACAAAACCGGAACGATCACCCTCGGGAACCGTCAGGCAACGAGCTTTCGCCCCATGCGCGGCGTATCGGAACGGGAGCTGGCGGATGCGGCTCAACTCGCGWCGCTGGCCGACGAGACTCCGGAAGGCCGCTCCATCGTCGTTCTCGCCAAGGAGAAATATGGGATCCGTGCTCGCGAGATGGGTGAATTGCACGCCACTTTCGTACCGTTCACGGCGCAGACGCGCATGAGCGGCGTCGACGTGGCAGGAAGCTCGATCCGAAAGGGCGCCGTCGATTCGATGTTGGCATATGTGGACACGGCGGGCGTGGCCATCGCCGGCGGTGGCGCGGCGCAGAGCCTAAAGCCGCTTGTCGGCTCCGAGCAGGTTCGCGAGATCCAGGCGATCTCCGACGAGATCGGCAAAGCCGGCGGTACCCCCTTGGCCGTCGCAAAGGACGGCAGATTGCTCGGTGTGATCCAACTCAAGGATGTCGTGAAGGGGGGGATTCGGGAGCGTTTCGCAGAGCTTCGCCGCATGGGTATCCGCACAGTAATGATCACGGGTGATAATCCCCTGACGGCTGCGGCCATTGCAGCGGAGGCGGGTGTGGACGACTTCCTCGCGCAAGCCACACCGGAGGAAAAACTCAAGCTCATCCGCTCCGAGCAGGCACAAGGAAAGCTTGTCGCCATGTGTGGTGACGGCACCAACGACGCACCAGCGTTGGCTCAGGCCGATGTCGGCGTCGCTATGAACACGGGAACGGTCGCGGCGCGTGAAGCCGGCAACATGGTGGATCTCGACAGCGATCCCACCAAGCTGATCGAGATCGTCGAAATCGGCAAGCAGCTGCTGATGACTCGGGGCTCTCTCACCACGTTCTCGRTCGCCAACGACGTYGCGAAGTATTTTGCGATCATTCCSGCGATCTTCGCAGCGGTCTACCCGCAATTGGGCGTCCTCAACATCATGGGATTGGCAACGCCTGAGAGCGCGATCCTGTCCGCCATCATCTTCAATGCGTTGATCATCGTCGCGTTGATCCCGCTGGCGCTGAAAGGCGTGAAATATCGTGCCATCGGAGCCGCCTCGCTGCTCCGGCGAAATCTACTCGTTTATGGCGTCGGTGGAATTGTCCTGCCATTTGTCGGCATCAAGGCCATCGACCTCGTCATCAGCGCCATTGGTCTTGCCTAAGGAGCATTTCATGTTACGCCAACTTCGTCCTGCACTCGTCATGGTGATCGCCCTGACGGCGATTACCGGCCTTCTCTATCCAATTGGAATGACTAAAGTCGCCCAAGCGTTGTTTCCGGCGAAGGCGAATGGGAGTTTGGTCAGCCTCAATGGTCAGATTGTCGGCTCGGAACTCATCGGCCAGGTTTTCGCAGGTGATCGCTACTTCCACGGACGGCCATCAGCGACCGTTGGCCCGGATCCGGATGATCCCACGAAGAGCACGTCGGTTCCCTACAACGCCGCGAATTCCGGTGGCTCGAAT
>NZ_JBFUKD010000498.1:0-2868 GCF_056401005.1 Microvirga sp. P4_G7
ATCCAAGGTCTCGGCGAGCTATACACGTTTGCCGCGGGCACTCCTGTCCGCCAGTGTGCAGTTGCCGGTGCGGCAATAATGCCTCGTTCTTCCCCTTCGAATGAATAGGACGTTCTTCATCGATTCATGACAGTTCTCCCACTTTCTGCATTCGAGATATTTTCGGGAGACGATAATGGCAGCTCCAATTGGTGGCCCAGGYGACGACGAACTCTCTGGTGGTCAAATCGGTGAGTTCATATTCGGGGATGCCGGTAACGACACCATATTTGCCGGTGGCGGCAATGACACGCTCGAGGGAGGACTGGGTGCCGACCTGATGTTCGGCGACGCAGATATCGATGCAGTGCACTACAATCACTCGTGGGAAGCCGTCACAGTCAACCTTTCCGACAACACAAAGAATCATGGCGGCGAGGCAGAGGGGGACACCATTTACGGCGTCGAGAACGTGCTTGGCTCGGTTCACGACGATAGTCTCACCGGTAACGAGCTTCCCAACTTGCTCAACGGCGCCTTTGGCAACGACCATCTCAGCGGTCTCGCTGGCAATGACATCCTTGCAGGTGAGTTCGGCAACGACATCCTGGAAGGTGGCCTCGGTAAGGACCACCTGCTTGGTGGGGATGGCTACGATCTCTTGGAAGGAGGAGCCGAGGCGGATATCCTCGATGGTGGCGCTCAGGACGACCTCGCAAGCTACTCATCGTCTGACATCGGATTGACGGTGAGTCTGAACTTTCCCAACAACAACACGGGCGACGCTCTAGGCGATTCCTTCGTCAGCATCGAGGGCCTCGTGGGTTCCCGATTCAATGACAATCTCGAGGGAGACGCCGGCGCCAACAACCTTCAAGGTTGGTACGGGGACGATGTTCTCTTGGGTGGCGGCGGAAACGACACGCTCTTCGGCGGAGAAGGTAACGACACCCTATCGGGAGACCAGAACGGTCAAACCGGTGACGACGTCATGCAGGGTGAAGCCGGCAATGACACGCTGAYTGGCGGTGACGGTATCGACACTGYGGTCTATAGCGGCAAGTTCTCCGAGTACAAGATCGACGACCGTGCCGCCTCTTTGGGTATATATGGCGTCGTTGACAYGRTCGCCGACCGGGACGGAAGCGACGCCGTCTGGGACAGCGTGGAGTTGTTGCGCTTTTCGGATCTCACCTATCGTCTCAAGAACCAWGAKCCGACGRAYATCAARCTCTCCAAGACGGSRTTYAGYGAAGACRYGTTGGCRTCGACGATCGTCGCAAGCCTCWCGGCCRWAGAYGMKGACGGCGACGCGATCAGCTACAGCCTGGTCTCGACCGATGGGCCGTTCAAGATCGACGGTAGCAACCTGGTCCTGACTGGGCCGCTCGATTTCGAGACCAAAGCCCAATACTCCATCACGGTTAAAGCTTCGAACGGTTATGGTGTCGGAACAACGCAGACYTTYGCSYTSAACGTGSTCGACGTCSTCGAAGGSAACGATCCCAACGATCCCAATAACCCCAATCTTCCTTTGACGCTTTGGGGAACGCCAGGCGCCGATGTCCTCGATGGCCGCAATGCCAAYGACGTGCTCTATGGTCAAGCCGGCAACGATGTCTTGCGTGGCAACCTCGGYAACGACAAGCTCTACGGTCGGGCCGGCAAGGACGCGCTAACCGGCGGCTCGGGCAACGACATCTTCGTGTTCGACACCAAGCTGTCGACTTCGTCCAAAGTGAACAAGGCCAATCTCGACCGGATCACTGACTTCAGCGTCAAGGACGACACGATCCATCTCGCCAAATCCGTCTTCAAGAAGATGGCCAAGAAAGGCGTGATCAAGAGCAGCGAGTTCTATCAGGGCGTCGCGGCGCACGATGCAAATGATCACATYATCTACAACAAGAAGACCGGTGCGTTGTACTACGACGCCGACGGAACGGGTTCATCCGCTCARGTGCAGATCGCCACGCTCTCGAAGAACCTCAAGATGACSTAYAAGGACTTCTTCGTGATTTGACGGGTCTTAGGAACGCGATTGAGCGCTAGGCTCACGTTCTGCGACAGCCCGGAAGGGGACAGAAGTCTATATTGACGACTGAAGCCTGCGTTGAAATACTGAGAAATGGACCTCCTGATCCCTCGTCGGAAAATTGTCCGGCGAGGGATCTTCTGTACGCAGGCACTGGCGAGGCCCTCGGAATGCAGGCCGGCGGTCTAATCTATCCAGGCCAAAAACGCGGCCAATTCTGGGACGACATAGTGACAGCCATAGCGTCGCCGAGTTCCATTCGACGAAATACGTCGACCAGGCAACCTTCCATGATGGTGGTTGCATCATCCGGGTGAAAACCAGATTTGATGAGTTCGTCGTGGGCGATCGAACTGAAGTGGTGTGCTCGGTCGCGAGCCTCCTCCGCGGGTAAGCCTCGGAGATTTTCCACGAGGTGGGCGGTCAATCGCGAAAGCGCTTCTGATTCAACCCGAGTGTTCATTGGAGCGGTCCAGTGTCCGGAGTGAGAAGAGAGCGGAGGTGTTCAATCTCGTCAGCGGCTTCAATAAGAAGCGCTTCTAGGTCCTTGTCGTCAACTTGATCCGCTGCACGATTTAAGCGTTGCGTAATATCATTGTGAGCGATCATGGGACTTCCTCTAATCGAATCGCACTATCTGAGTCAGAGAGCGCGCGTTACAGTAGTTGGGACAATCGAAGGATTGGGACCATGGCCAAGTCAAAGACGGATTTACTGTCGAAAGAGTTGGAGGCCAATTTCGCTAAGGCATGGCGCCGAGCAAAAAAGCTTGAACGAACATTGCTAAGGCTGGTCGCCCAAAGGGAGCCCGGTTCTCCGATCGACGACTTATTGCATGCTGTACAGTATGGAAT
>NZ_JBFUKD010000499.1:0-2860 GCF_056401005.1 Microvirga sp. P4_G7
GAGCGTTTGCGAGCCCTCATGCACGGCTACGCGGTGATCATGACCAAGGATTTCGGCATCTGCGTCACGCGGACTGTCGACCACGAACTGTCGGGCGAGAGCCGCGCCAAGTTTCGCTCCCTCAAACGCGAGATCGACATGACGATTCGCCAAGTCATCGAAGAAGGTATGGCGGATGGGTCGATCGCCGCCGGTGACGCCAGGCTCATGACGTTCACGATTGCGGGCGCGCTGAACTGGATCGCGCGCTGGTATGAGCCGACCGGCACCATGACCGCCGAACAGGTAGCCGATGCGAGCGTCGAGACACTCACGCGAGGTCTTGCTCCGCGCCGATAACAGGGAAACACATGCCACTACCGCAAAACCTGGCTGCTCGATTGAGGCTACCGGCCATTTCTGCCCCGATGTTTCTCGGCTCGGGCCCGGATCTCGTTGTCGAAGTGTGTCGATCGGGAGTGATTGGCACGTTTCCCGCATTGAACCAGCGGAGCAGCGATGGATATGCCGCCTGGCTGTCCGAAGTCGAAGCGAGGCTCTCCCACTACCCGCATGCGGCTCCCTACGGCGTCAATCTCATCGTCCACAAGACCAACACCCGCCTCGCGGCCGATCTCGATATCACGATCCGTCACAAGGTGCCGGTGGTCATCACCTCGCTCGGCGCGATCAAGGACGTTGTCGAGGCGGTTCACTCGTATGGAGGACTCGTCTTCCACGATGTGATCAACCGCCGACATGCTGAAAAGGCCGCTGAAGCCGGCGTCGATGGAATCATCGCGGTGAGCGCGGGCGCCGGCGGTCACGCAGGGACGCTCAGCCCATTCGCGCTCATTTCGGAGATTTCATCGTTCTTCGAGGGCGCCATCATTCTCTCTGGCGCAATCAGCACGGGACGTCATGTCGCCGCGGCGCGCGCAATGGGCGCCGACTTGGCGTATTTGGGCACCCGCTTCCTGGCAACGCGTGAATCGCTGGTGCCCGAGGCTCAGAAGCGAATGATGGCCGAGACCAAGGCCAGCGATATCATCTACACGCCGAAGATCTCCGGTATCCCCGCGAACTTCATGCGCCCCAGCATCGTCGCTTTGGGTCTCGATCCCGACAATTTGCCCGACCCCGGCAAGCTCGACATGATGAACGAGGCGAAGGCCTGGAAAAACGTCTGGTCGGCCGGTCAGGGAGTCGGTTCGATTAGCGACATTCCGCCATGTGCGGAGCTTTGCGAACAGCTTATCGCCGATTACGCAAAAGCAATCGACGACGTTCGTTCCGACCCGTTCGGGCGAATGGCCGCCAGGCCTGCCGTGGCATGAGGGTGAAAAAATGCGCGACGCGGTACTGCTGACAATCGATTCTGGCGTCGCCGAAATTCGCTTCAACAAGCCCGAGCGACTCAATGCGCTGGATCGAGATCTTGCCGAAGGATTTGCGGCGATAGCCGAAAAAGCCACCACCGATCCGTCGGTGCGCGTGATTGTCGTGGCAGCCGCCGGTCGTGGTTTCGTCGCGGGAGGAGATCTCGACTATTTCAGGCAGTCGAGCGACCGCGGCGCTGCGGCAACAACGCTGATTGGGCCGGTACATCACGCGTTGAGAATTCTGGCGGACGCGCCCCAAATCGTCATCGGAAGCCTGAAGGGAGCCGTGGCAGGCGGGGGCATGTCGCTCGCGCTCAGTCTCGACCTTCTTATTGCCGCCGACGACACCGCTTTCAACTTTGCCTATTCCCGCATCGGCGCTTCACCCGATTGTGGCGGCACGTGGTCGCTTCCGCGACTTGTCGGGGTGAGGAAGGCGCTTGAGATAGCCCTGCTTTCCGAAACCATCGACGCGGCGGAAGCGCTCCGGTTGGGGCTGGTCAATCGCATTGTCCCGCTTGCCGATCTGGAATCGGAGACGCGCAAGCTCGCAGGACGGCTGGCTTCCGGCGCGCCTGTGGCCCTGGGAGAGACCAAGCGGCTTATTCGCATGAGCATGCAACGGGATTTCAGCGCGCAGCTCGAGGACGAAGCGGAGACCTTCGCGCGTTGCGCGGCGACGCGCGATTTTGAGGAAGGCATCGGAGCTTTCTTTGCCAAACGCAGGCCAATCTTCAGCGGCCACTGAACCAGCACGAGGATAGTAAGATGACCGCCAGCGCCTTCATTGCAGGTTATGTCCGCACACCCTTCACGTTTGCCAACAAGGGCGCGCTTTCGAGCGTGCGGCCCGACGACCTCGGCGCCCATGCCATCCGCGCGTTGCTGGCGCGAACGGGAATTCCGGGCGCCGAGGTCGAGGACGTCCTATGGGGCTGCGCATTTCCCGAGGGCGAGCAAGGGCTGAACATCGGCCGCATCGTCGGCATGCTGGCCGGGCTTCCGGAGCATGTGGCCGGCGCGACAGTGAATCGCTGGTGCGGCTCGTCCATCCAGGCCGTTCAGATTGCTGCCGGGATGTTGGCCATGAATGCGGGCGAAGCCTTCATCTGCGGTGGATCCGAGAGCATGTCGCGTGTGCCGATGATGGGGTTCAACCCGCTTCCTCATCCATCGTGGGGCCGACAGGCCACGGATGACTACATGAATGTCGGCCTCACGGCTGAAAGAGTGGCGCGCCAGTTTTCCGTCTCGCGCGATCAACAGGACGAGTTTGCCTTTGCGAGCCATTCAAAAGCGCTCGCGGCGCAGCGCGATGGCAGACTGGCCGCCGAGATCGCGCCCGTCGGCGACGTCGAACACGACGGATGCGTGCGCGAGACGTCGCTCGAGCGCCTCGGACAGCTGAAGACCGTCTTCATGGAGAACGGCTCGGTGACCGCTGGTTCGTCTTCACCGATGACCGACGGTGCGACCGCAGTGCTGGTTTGCAGTGAGTC
>NZ_JBFUKD010000500.1:0-2853 GCF_056401005.1 Microvirga sp. P4_G7
GACGTGGAAGCCGCGATGGCGCAGGCGGGAGTGGCGTGCGATGGAGGCGCTATCCGCCTCCTGACGATGCCGCGCATCCTCGGCTATGCCTTCAATCCGCTCAGCGTCTATTTTTGTTACGCGCGAAGCGGGGCATTGAGAGCGATTTTCTACGAAGTGTCCAATACCTTCGGCCAGCATCACAGCTATCTCGTTGCCATCGACGAGAGCGACAAAGCATTGCGGCACAATGCACCGAAACGCTTCTACGTGTCGCCGTTCCTCGACATGGCACTGACCTATGCGTTCCGCGTCAAGCCGCCTGAACAAACGGTTGCGGTTTCAATTCAATGCGACGATGGCGCCGGCCCGGTCATCGCAGCGTCGCTGGTGGGCGAGCGACGGGACGTATCGGACCGATCGCTTCTTGCAATTTTTGCCACGCATCCGCTGCTGACGTTGAAGGTAGTGGCCGGCATCCATTTCGAGGCGCTTCGCCTGTGGCTGAAAGGCGTGCGTCTGCACGGTCGCCCGCCGCCGCCCGACACGCCCGTCACGACGATTTCACGACCCGTTTCATGAGGAAAGCGATCATGGCCTCTCACGGCACCAGCGAAAGCATGGCGCGGACCGTGCCCGGCGCGCGCCGCAAGTCGTTCTTCGGACTTGGACCGTCGTTTCTCCGCAAGCTTCTCGCCCACATCGCATTCGGAACGCTTGTGGTCGAAACGCCGTCCGGTGAACGGGTTCGCCATGTCGGCCGCGCCGAAGGACCCGAGGCGATACTCGTTCTGCACCGTTGGCGCGGGCTGCGGCGCCTCGCGATGAAAGGCGATGTGGGGTTTGCACAAGGCTACATCGACGGCGACTGGTCGAGCCCAGACTTGTCAGCTTTGATCGAGCTGGCGGCGCTCAACTCCCCCGCGCTCCAGCGTCTGATGCGCGGTGTCACCGTGGCGCGATGGGTCAATCGCGCAACACATCTCCTTCGAGCCAATACCCGCACCGGAAGCCGTCGCAACATCGCCTTTCACTATGATCTCGGGAATGACTTTTATTCTCTGTGGCTCGACGAAACCATGACCTATTCGTCGGCGCTTTATACGCGAGACGACCTCACGCTCGAGAGCGCCCAAGACGCCAAGATCGACCGCGTCGTCTCGCTTCTCGACCCGAAACGCGACGATGCCGTCCTCGAGGTCGGCTGCGGCTGGGGCACGCTCGCAAGGAAGTTGGCGCGGGACAGCGGCGCGCAGGTCACGGCGCTGACATTGTCGAAGGAGCAACGCCTCCACGCGCATACGATGTTTATGCAAAGCGGTCTTGCGAATCAGATCGACGTCCGTCTCCAGGATTATCGGGATGTTTCGGGGCAATATGATCGCATCGTCTCCATCGAGATGCTGGAAGCGGTCGGCGAGGCGTTCTGGCCAGTTTACTTCGATGGGATTCGCCAGCGCCTGAAGCGCGATGGCCGCGCGGTTTTGCAGGTCATCACCATCAATGAGGACCGCTTCAACGATTATCGCGCGGGTGCCGATTTCATTCAGAGCTACATCTTCCCGGGTGGAATGCTGCCATCGAAGACGGCCTTGCAGGCCGAGATCGGACGCGCGCGGTTGAAGCTCGTGGAGATGGAGTGTTTCGGACAGAGCTATGCGCGCACGCTCGCTGAATGGCGCATGCGCTTCCATCGCGCTTGGCCGCAGATCGAGGCACTCGGCTTCGGCGAGTCGTTCCGCAGGCTCTGGGACTATTACCTCTGCTACTGCGAGGGTGGCTTCCGCGCCGGCGCCATCGATGTCGGCCTCTACGCCGTCGTCCATGATGATGGAGCCGTCGGGCCATGATGGATCGTCGGCATTTCGTCATTGCCGGCGGCGCGTTCATCCTCGCCCCGTCGCATGGCCTGGCCGCTCTGCCGGTGCCGCCCGGAGGGACGTTGTCTTTCCGCGTGCTTCGGAAGGGTTCCTCCATCGGCACGCACGCGCTGACATTCTCGCCCACAACCGGCGGATTGGTGGTCAAGATCGCGGTGGACCTGGTCGTGAAACTCGGCCCGGTGCCGCTCTATCGCTACACGCACCGGGCGACCGAGACGTGGCGAGGAGATGTGGTCGTCTCGATCGACGCCGAGACGGACGACAACGGCAAACGACTGCGTGTTTCGGGCGAGCGGAAGGGTGAGGGACTTGCCATCCAATCGACGACATCGGGTTCGTATCAGGCGCCTGCCAACGCGTTGCCGGCGACCCACTGGAACCGCCGCATGCTCGATGGGCCTTTCATCAATACCCAGACGGGCGAACTCACCCGTGCGACCGTGACACCCAGAGGTCAGGAGCGGATCGAGACGGCGTCCGGACCGGTGACTGCCCGTCGGTATGCCTTGTCCGGACCCGTCTCGCTGGAGACCTGGTATGACGACGGCCCCGCCTGGGTCGGCTTGCGCTTCACGGCGGACGACGGTACGCCGATCACCTATCGACGCGCATAGAGCCAGCGCTGCAAGCCGCATCGCGCCAGGTGTTGACCGGGACCATGCTTTCGCCGTGTATGCGGGAAATGGCCTGCGAAGGACGAGAGATGTATCAGACGCCTGTTCCGCCCGCGAATGAAGCCGACCGGCTCCAGTTTCTTTCCCTGTGCGACATACTCGATACGCCGAAGGACGAGCGATTCGACCGGTTGACCCGCCTCGCGACTCGGTTCTACGACGCGGATGTGGCCTTCATTGGTTTCATCGACGACGATTACCAGTGGATGAAATCGGTCAATTCCGATGCCATAGCGCCGTGGATCGAGCGCAACCGCAGCGTCTGCAACATCATGATCACGACCGGTGAACCCCTCGTGGTCGGCGACATGCACAGC
>NZ_JBFUKD010000501.1:0-2842 GCF_056401005.1 Microvirga sp. P4_G7
CCTCGGCATCCCATTTCTCGAGGAGCCGGGTGCGCTCTGCCACTGAGCCGTATTTGGGCGTGTCGTACTTGATGAGCTTCATTTCGGCGAGTTTGGGGGCATCCGGAGAGATCGGAGCGCTCTTGTTCGAGGGGATGGATTAGATCTTGAGATCGGCCCCGACGAGTTTCTGCGCCTTGGGCGACACAGGAGGCGCCGCGTCGGCGCGACGCGATCAGATGACGAAAAGATCCTTGGTGGTCATTTTCAAGTTCTTGGACAGAAGGGCGAACTTGATTTGCTCGGTGGGTCCGGTTCCGTCTGAATCGTAGAAGAGATCGCCTGTCCTCTTGTCGTAGATGATTCGGTCGCTGGAATCCTTCGCCTGCTTTCCGATGGTGAATTTCGAGGCGGGAAGCACACCTCGCTTGAGCTTCGTGAACACGGCGTCGTCGAGCCGGATGGTATCGTCCTTCACGCTGAAATCGGTGATGCGGTCGACGTTCGGTGTCGCCGATGTGAGGCCTGTATTGAACACGAAATAGTCGATGCCCGAGCTACCCGTCAGAACGTCGTCGTCCAGTCCGCCAAACAACTGGTCGCCTCCGGCGCCACCATAGAGCCTGTCGCCACCGCCGCCGCCCTTCAGGACGTTGTTTGCTCCGTTGCCGATCAGCCTGTCGGAGCCTGTGCCGCCGATCGCGGCCTCGATAACGGTTCCCGGCCCGATGCTGACCGTGGTGAGCGAGGACGTCCCGTCCGAGAACGTGATGGCGTCACCCACGATGCTGAAACGCCCCTCGCGCAGGTCGATCGTGCAGCTCTGAAAACCGCTATAGGAAATCGTGTCGTACCCGCTGGCGTCGTCGATGGTCTGCCAGTAGGCCTGTCCCATCGAGAACTGGTATTTGGTGTTGCCGGCGTGGGATTTCAGATCGCGCCCGTAGAGATACTGGATCGCCACCAGATCGTAGTACATCGGCGTCGTCGGATAGAAACTCGGCGTGACGTCGTCGTCTGACCACGGCGCTGCATTGTAGCTCATCACCGTATGGAAGTAGCTGTCGTAGCGCGGGTCGATCGTCCGAGGATTGTTGAAAGACGTCTCGAACGGATGCTTCAAGCCCAACGCGTGGCCGATCTCGTGCAGCAGCGTATGGTAGTCGTCGGTCCCCGGCGTGTTTGCTGCAAAGCCCGATACGTTCCAGGTGCTGTTCTTTGTCCATACGTCGCCTGCCGAAGGCGATGCCGATGGAAAGTAAGCATGCGCGACGCTGCCGTCGTCGACATAGTCAGTCCGGGCGAAGCGGATCTCTCCGACGACGGATTGGTTGTCCGCCACTCGTCTCGCGCTTACGCCGGATACGTCGGTCCAGGCTTTCAGGGCCTGATCAGCACCCGCGATTTCGATTGCGGAGAACGAATACCAGCTGTTCCATTCGTTGCTGTTCGAATAGCCGCGCGCGAACCACGCGGTTCCCTGCGGCACACTCCACGTGAGCGTGACGCCAATTCCGGGCGTCGCGGATCCCCACTTGTCGCCGTCGAGCAATGCCCTCGCTTGGCCAAGGTTCGCGGAGAGCGGTACTGATCCTACGTCGACGGAATTCTTGGTCGGCAGTGCCACGGTCGTCCCCTCCAATCGCACTCGCCATCCTGGTGCCGTGGAGAGTGTAAATTTACCTAAGGGAACTTTGATGCAAACGCCCGCCGAAGCCAAGATCAGATCGGTGTAACCGCGTTTCGAATGCGCAGAAAAGAATGGGTATTTTCCGTGCCGCGAGCAGTTGGCTTAGACGATGAAGAAGTCCGCGTGCGAGAGGGTCGTCTTGTTTTGAAACGTCGCGATCTGAATCGCCTTGAGTTTCCCGTGCCCGTCTGCGTCGTAGAAAAGTGCGCGCATGGAGGGGTCGTAGATGATGCGATCGTCGGCGTCGTGCGCCCGCGTGCCGACCCAGAACTTTTCCTTCGCGAGCGGCTGCGGGTTGCTCTGCGATCCACTTCGCCCGAGCGACTTGAACACGGCGTTGTCGAGCCAGATGGAGTCTTCCACCGCTTTGAAATCGAGGATGATGTCGGTGTTGTTTTTTGCGGACGCCGTCGGCGCGCTGTCGAACACGAACGCATCTGCCCCTGTATTGCCGCGGAGAGTGTCCCTGCCGGCTCCGCCGTAGAGCAGGTCGTCTCCCGCGCCGCCGGTGAGCATGTCGGCTCCGAAGCCTCCTTTGAGCACGTTATCGGCGGAGTTTCCGATCAGCGTGTCTGCCCCGCCGCCGCCGCTCGCACGCTCGATGATCGTTCCGGGTCCGATCGACACGGTACTGCGCGTCGATGTGCCGTCGCTGAACTTGATCGGCGCGCTCAACGTGCTGAACTTGCCGGGGCGAAGGTCAATGGTACAGCTCGAATTTCCAGAATACGCGATCGTGTCAGATCCGCTCGCGTCGTCGATCGTCTGCCAGTACTTTTTGCCCGACGAGAATTTGTACTTGGTGTTGCCGGCGTGGGACGACGGATCGCGCCCGTAGAGCCCTTGGATCGCGTAGAGGTCGAGATACATGGGCGTCGTCGGATAAAAATCCGCGGTCGTTTCCGAATCGCCCGGTTTCACCGAATAGCTCATCACCGTGTAGAAGTAGCTGTCCTGGCTGTGCGGTATGCGGGCGGAATTTGAGAAGCTTCCTTCGAACGAGTGCTTCAGCCCGAGCGAGTGGCCGATCTCATGCACCAGCGCGAGGAAGTCGTAGCTGCCGGGATTCACGCTTTTTGCCGGGACGTTCCAATCGAAGCTCATCCAGACATCCCCGGAGGAGGTGTCCAATGATGGATAATATGCGTGCGCGTACTCGTCCGAAGCCATCTC
>NZ_JBFUKD010000502.1:0-2842 GCF_056401005.1 Microvirga sp. P4_G7
CGATGGCGCAGGACCAGATGAAGGGGTTGGTCGCAAAGGTGTAGAGGATCTGCGTGAAGCGCTGCTTCGGGCCGCCTGCAAACCGAACGAAAACGTAGAGTGCTAGGACATTGAGTAGGGGCACCATGGCGGCAATCGCGACCGCCATCAGAGTGACGCCGCGCTGGCCGAAAAGGCTCTCCGCGACGGCGAGCCCGGTGAAGGTGTTCCAGCGGGTCGCGCCTTGAAACACCGAGGTGAAGCTCGGGCCGTCGATGGCAAAGCGCTGTTGCAGGACGGGGCGCAGCGCAAGCACGAGTGCGCTCATCAGAAGAATCGCGCCGATCAGCGCGCCGCCGACGCCGGTCATCGGAACGGACGACAGGTCCGCTCTCGCAAGGGTCTTGATGATCAGAGCCGGAAAGAAGATCACATAGGTGACACGTTCGATGCCGGGCCATGCCTGATCGCTGACGAAGCCGCTGGCGCGACTTGCCCATCCGCTCGCAATCAGCAAGAACACCGGAACAAGGCTCGCGARGATGGTGGCCATGACGAACCTTTCGTCGGCTGGGCGGAACTCTACGGGCCTTAGAGAGTGTCGTCTCTGGCTGCAAGCCTTGAGGTTGCAAGGATCGAGGGCCGCAGGCCACGCATCGCGTGGTGAGGCAGTTGAGCGTGAAGCGATGATCGAAGTGAACGAGTTCATCTCGCTGGATGAAAGCGAACTGGAAGAGAGCTTCGTGCGGAGCTCTGGACCGGGCGGCCAGAACGTCAACAAGGTGTCGAGCGCAGTTCAACTGCGCTTCGACGCCCGCCGCTCGCCGTCCTTGCCCAACGACGTCGCGATCCGCTTGATGAACCTCGCCGGGAGCCGTCTTACCCAAGATGGCGTCATCGTCATCGTCGCCCAGACGCATCGCAGCCAGGCGCGCAACCGCGAGGAGGCGGTTTCTCGCCTCGTGGACTTGATCCGCCAGGCCAGCGTTCGGCCGAAAACCCGGCGGCCGACCAAGCCCACAAAAGCGTCGAAGGAGAAGCGCCTCGAATCCAAGGATCGTCGCTCGAAGACGAAAGCGGTGCGGCGCACCAAGCCGACCTTCGATTAGCGCTAGAAGAGTGCCCTACGGAAGGACCCGATCCTTGTCGTTCAAGCCGCGGCTTCCTTACGGCTCGCGACCTCTTTGCGCACGACGGGCGCCACCTTCGTGCCGAAGAGCTCGATCGCCTTCAAGAGCTTGGCGTGCGGCAGCGTACCGACGCTCAATTGCAGCAGGAAGCGATCGTGCGCGAACAATTCGTACTGGTAGAGAATTTTGTCGATGATCTCCTGCGGAGACCCGACGAGAAGTGCGCCGCGTAGAGTGCGTTCGCGATCGAACTGAGCGCGGGTCGCGGGCGGCCAGCCGCGCTCTTTACCGAGCTTGGTCATGACGGAAAGATAGGCCGGCAGGAACACATCCACCGCCTCTTGCGTGGTTTCGGCGATGAAGCCGTGCGCGTTGATGCCCACCGGCAATTTTGCCGGATCGTTGCCGCTCCGCTGGGCTGCGTCGCGATAGAGATTGACGAGCGGCACGAAGCGCTCCGGTTCGCCTCCGATGATCGCAATCGCGAGAGGAAGACCGAGAATGCCGGCGCGCGCGACCGATTGYGGTGTTCCGCCGACCGCGATCCAGATCGGTAGGTCTTTCCGCTCGGGACGAGGATAGATTGCGAGACCATTGAGCGGCGCGCGATGCTCACCGCTCCACGTCACCTTCTCATCATCCCGGATCGCGAGCAGCAATTCGAGTTTCTCCGCGAAGAGCGCGTCGTAGTCGTCGAGGCTGTAGCCGAAGAGGGGGAAAGACTCGATGAAGGATCCGCGTCCCACCATGATCTCAGCGCGCCCATTGGAGATCAGGTCGAGCGTCGCGAATTGCTGAAAGACGCGGACGGGATCGTCCGAGCTGAGCACCGTGACGGCGCTCGTCAGCCGAATGGTCTTGGTCCGCGCCGCCGCCGCTGCCAACACCATCGCGGGGGCCGATGCCGCATAGTCGGCACGGTGGTGCTCACCCACGCCATACACGTCGAGGCCGACTTGATCGGCAAGTTCGATTTCCTCGATCAGGTTGCGCAGCCGCTCGCCGGAGGAAATCGTTGTTCCGGTCGCGGCGTCCGGCGTGGTTTCAGCAAACGTGTAGAGGCCGAGTTCCATGAGGTGCGTTCTTCCAGAGAGGCGTGATGTTCGGATGCGAGCTTATGCCATCTCGAGAGCGTTCTCACGCGCTTCCTTGCCCCGGGTCGAATACGAACTGACCGCCCTTGGCCGCTCACTTTGGGAGCCTGTCGAAGCTCTGGGCCTATGGGCGAACAATCACCGGGCGCAAATCGACGAGGCGCGATCCCGTTTCGATCGTGCGCCGTCCGACGCAAGATGATGCGCAATGCAGTTCGCCCCACCAGAGATGGCGGGGCGATTGCGGCAACGATGCTACGCAGCGCGCTTGAAGGTACCTTCGTGTACGCGCTTGAGTTCGGATTGAGCCTGACCGATCGATTGCTCGCGGATCTCCGAACCGAAGCCGAGGCGCTCGGCGCGAACGAAGGTCACGTCGGTGATCCCCATGAAGCCGAGCAGCGTCCGCAGGTGCGGTTCCTGGGAATCCATCACCTGGGCCGGACCTTCGCTGTAGAGCCCGCCGCGAGCCATGACGACGATGGCCCGCTTGCCCTTGATGAGGCCTTCCGGCCCGGCTTCGGTGTAGCGGAAGGTGATGCCGGCGCGCAGCACGTAGTCGAACCACGTCTTGAGCGTCGAGGTGATGCCGAAATTGTACATCGGAGCGCCGATGAGGATCGTATCGGCCTCCTTGAG
>NZ_JBFUKD010000503.1:0-2834 GCF_056401005.1 Microvirga sp. P4_G7
GTGCGCCCAAGATCGACCTCAACGAGATCTCTCCCGGTCAGCGGCTGAAGATCGGACCTTTCGATCTCGAATACGTCCCCGTGGCCCACTCGATTCCGGAATCGAACGCGCTTGCGATCCGCACGCCGCATGGGCTCGTCGTTCACACTGGCGACTGGAAGCTGGATGCAACGCCCTACCTGGGTAGCCTGACGTCGGAGGAGACGTTTCGGGCCTTGGGCGACGAGGGCGTGCTCGCATTGATCTGCGATTCCACCAATGTCGTTCGCGAGGGAACGAGCCCCAGCGAAGCGGACGTGTCCAGCCACCTTACAGAACTCATCCGGAGCGCTCCGCAGCGTGTCGCGGTGACGACCTTTGCGTCCAACGTGGCGCGCATCCGCTCTGTCGCAGAAGCCGCGCGAGAAGCCGGGCGCGAGGTTGTTCTCGTCGGACGCGCCATGGACCGGGTCGTCGACGTTGCGAAGGAATGCGGTTTTCTCGACGGCCTGCCGGAATTTCGGACGCCCGACACCTTCGGCTATCTGCCGCGCGACAAGGTCGTGGCGATCCTCACGGGATCGCAAGGGGAGCCGCGCGCTGCGATGGCGCGCATTGCGCAGGACGAGCATCCGGACATTGCATTGTCCAAGGGCGATCGCGTGATCTTCTCGTCGCGCGCCATTCCCGGCAATGAAAAGGCCGTCGGTGCGATCATCAACAGCTTGATCGAACAGGGCGTCGAGGTCATTACCGACCGCACTAATCTGGTGCACGTCTCGGGCCACCCCCGGCGCGGCGAACTCGCTCAGATGTATCAATGGACACGCCCGCGGATCGCCATACCCGCTCACGGCGAAGCGCTGCACCTCGAGGAACACGCGAAATTCGCAAGAGCGCAGGGGATCGCGGAGGTCATCCGCGCCCGCAATGGCAGCATCGTGCGGCTCGCGCCGGGGCCGGCGGAGATCATCGCTACGGTCCCCGTGGGACGCGTTTACCGGGACGGCAACATTGTGCTCGATGCGGGCGAACGCGCAGTCCCCGAGCGTCGCAAACTTTCATTCGCCGGCCTGGTGAGCGCTGCGATCGCAATCGAGGAGGACGGCGAGATCGCCGGTGACCCGATCATCGAGACCATGGGCTTGCCGGCCAAAACCCGCAACGGCGAAGCGTTCGACGATTTGATCGCGGATGTGGTGTCGGATGTTCTCGACGGCCTGTCGAAAGGCAAGCGGCGCGATCCGGACACGGTCGAGAACGCGGTCAAGCGCGCCATCCGGGCCAAGGTCAACGAGGCCTGGGGCAAGAAGCCCGCCTGCCACGTGCTGGTGATCGAGGTATAGGCGGTCATGATCGGACGCCTCAACCATGTCGCCATCGCGGTGCCGAACCTGGAAGCGGCGTCGCGCCTCTATCGCGAGACGTTGGGTGCGGATGTCTCCGCACCGGAGGCTTTGCCGGAACACGGCGTCACGGTCGTGTTCATTACGCTGCCCAACACCAAGATCGAGCTGTTGGAGCCCCTCGGTGCGGCTTCGCCCATCACGAAGTTTCTGGAGAAGGCTCCTGACGGAGGCATTCACCACATCTGCTACGAAGTGGACGATATTCTCCAAGCGCGTGATCGCCTGATCGCAGGCGGCGCGCGGGTGCTCGGATCCGGCGAACCGAAGATCGGCGCGCATGGGAAGCCGGTGCTGTTTCTTCACCCGAAAGATTTCAACGGCACGCTCGTCGAGCTCGAGCAGGCTTGAGGGTTGCGCATTGGTTCGTTTCGTCAAATCCATCGCCGCATCGTTCTGGACCACGGCTCTCGTCATCGTAGCGATCTCGGCGATGGCGATCGCCATCTCAGTGCTCGCCTTCGGCCTGCGCGTCAGCGGCGGTACGGGCCTCTATTTCGTCATCTGGTGGATCGCTCTCTTCGCGGTGCTCCCGTTCGGCGTTCAGAGCCAGAGCGAAGCGGGCGAGGTCGTGAAGGGGTCTGAGCCAGGCGCGCCGGCCTATCCGGCCCTTCGCGAAAAGGCGATCTGGAACACACTCCTGTCGAGCGTCATCCTATTGATCATCGCGGGTGTGTTGCCGCTTTCCGGCTTGTGATCTCGCCGCGCATTCGCTTGTCAGACTTTCCTCCCGTGGCGCAATCGCTCAGCCAGGTTCTATGCTGGCGCCGGGAGGACCATTCTTGACGCCACAGCCACGTGACATGGGTCGTTTCGATTACGTCGTCGTCGGAGCGGGATCGGCCGGCTGCGTGCTCGCCAACCGCCTGTCGGCGGACGGGTCGAAGCGCGTGCTCGTGCTGGAGGCGGGCGGGCGCGACAATTGGATCTGGTTTCACATTCCGGTCGGCTACCTGTTCGCGATCGGCAATCCGCGCGCCGATTGGATGTTCAAAACCGAGCCGGAACCCGGCCTCAACGGACGCGCCCTCGCTTATCCGCGCGGAAAAGTCATCGGCGGATCGTCGGCGATCAACGCGATGATCTACATGCGCGGGCAGGCGGCCGATTACGATCACTGGCGCCAGAACGGTCTCCCTGGCTGGGGGTGGGACGATGTGCTGCCGCATTTTCTGGCGATGCAGGATCACGCGCGGCCGCCCAGCGATCTGCATCGCTCAGGGGGCGAGTGGCGGGTCGATTATCCGCGGATGCACTGGGCCCTCCTCGATGCGGTCCAGGACGCGGCGGAGAGCATCGGCATTCCCAAGGTCCTGGATTTCAATCGTGGCGACAACGAAGGCTCGTCCTATTTCCAGGTCAACCAGAAGAACGGAAGGCGTTGGAGCGCGGCGCGGGGCTTTCTGGTTCCGGCCCTCAGGCGGCCAAACCTCCAACTGGAAACCGGGG
>NZ_JBFUKD010000504.1:0-2833 GCF_056401005.1 Microvirga sp. P4_G7
TCTCGATGGCGTTGCCGATGGTGTTGCGAGCCCGGTAATCGAGATCGACGCAGCAATCGAACAGGTGGCGCTGACCCGGATTGAGGCGGGAGATGCTGTCGCGGCTGGTCTTCTCGTTGACGCCGGAGATCAGCAGACGATCAGCGTAACCGCGGGCGAGAAGGTCGATGGCATCGTCGATCCGCTGGGCCCCGCCCGTGAGGACGACGATCCCGTCAGCGCCCGTCTCGGGCCGCTGCTCGATCCGGTCCAAGGAATAGACGAAGCCCAAAAATCCCAAAAACCCGACGAAAAGGAGCGCGATGCTGCAGCAGAAGCCGGCGAAGAAACAGCGGATGAGCCAGGATTTGTGTGTGGGCATGAAATGATCGGCCGCATGGGCAGCCCACCCCCAGCCGAAAGCTTCCGTGGCTTCCAGGGTGCTCGTATTTGCCGTGGTCTGCGCTCGAAAGATCATCCTGCTCCGAACAATTATCCTAGCCGACGATACTGCAGAATAAGGCAAGGGGGAGGCAATTCCTTTTTGAACCCCCACTATTAACCGGCTTCGTTAAGAAAGCGTCTCACGGTCAGCCGGGACACGGCGGCGGTGATCAGGGCGACGATCAGGGCGATCAGGACCACGGTAGCGTAACCGCGCCAGCCGATGCTGAACGATCCGAAAAGCGCCTCGAGCTGGTCCCCGGCCGGGCTTGCCCGCCAGGTTCGGGTGAAAAATCCGAGCACGATCGTCACGAGAAGCGCGCCGCCGGCGCCGACCGCGCTGCCGCGCAGGCCGAGTCGGAAGAACCGACGCTGGAACTCGCGGGCGATGTAATCGTCGTTCGCACCGACGAAATGCAGCACGTCGACCACTTCCCGGTTGCCGGCCATGGCCCCGCGCGTGGCGAAGGTGACGGCGAGGCTCGCAGCGATAAGGACGAGGATGACGAGGACGATGCCGACGCCGATGACCGTGTTCGCCATGGTCGAGAGGCGCGACAGCCACAGCGCGTGGTCGTCGAGGCTGGCATTCGGGACCTGATCCTTGAGAATCTGGCGCAACGCGGAAAAGTCGGGCTTGGCCCCACTTTGCAGCTTGATCACGATCAGTCGCGGGATCGGCAGATCGCCGAAATCGAGGCCCGTTCCGAGCCAAGGCTCCAGCAAGCGCTCGGATTCTTCCTTGGAAAAGGTCTGCACCTCTTCCACGGACGGGGCCGCCTTGGCGAGAGYCACCGCTTTCGCGACGTCGGCCTCGATGGAGCGCTGGACCTGTGGGCGGACCTGGATGGTCACCTCGCGTGAGACGGCGGATTCCCATTGGGCGGAGCTTGCCGCCACCAGTTCGGCGCCGCCGGCGCAAAGCGCGGCGAGGAAGGTCAGGATCGCAATCACCGCGGTCAGCGCGCGTCCGCCGGCCGAATCGACAGGCACGAGCGGCGCGTTCCGACGCAGCGAAGCGGGGAGCGGGCGGTCCGGGGCGGCAGGCCGCGGTTTCTGGGCGGGGATGTCGCTCATGCGCTCACGCGTCGATATGCAGGTGCCCCTCGCCGAGAACGAGCCGACGGACGTCGAGCTGGTCCATGAGCGAGAAGTCGTGGGTGGCGATGACGACGGAGGTTCCGAGACGGTTGAGTTCGATGAAAAGGCGCAACAGCCGGCGGGCGAGCGACGGGTCGACGTTGCCGGTCGGCTCGTCGGCAAGAAGCAAGTCCGGACGCACGATCAGGGCGCGGGCGATGGCGGCGCGTTGCTTTTCACCGCCGGAGAGAACGGGCGGCAGCACATGCATGCGATCGCCGAGACCGACCCAGCGCAGAAGCTCGACGACTTCCGCCCGGTAGGTCGCTTCCTCCTTGCCCTGGACGCGCAAGGGCAGGGCGACGTTCTCGTACGTGGTGAGATGGTCGAGAAGACGAAAATCCTGAAACACGACGCCCATGCGCCGCCGCAAATCGGTGATGTCTCCCTTGGAGATCTTCGACACATCCTGACCGAACAGGGAAATGAGGCCGCGGGTCGGGCGCACGGAAAGGAGGATCAGCCGCAGCAATGTGGTCTTGCCGGCGCCCGAGGGGCCGGTGAGGAACTGGAAAGAGTTCGGCTCGATGGAAAAGGTCAGATCGCGCAAGACCTCAGGGCCCATGCCATAGCGCACGCCCACATTCTCGAAATGTACCGAAGGGACGAGGCCTTCATCGAATTCGTTTTCGTAAAACGCTTTCACGCGCCGCAAACCAACCTTGATCCAYGAATCGATGACGAGGCGGCGCGGATGGTTCCACCCGTCTCGCATCGCCGCAAGCCCTTATACGGCAAATCGGCGTGTCGCCACGGCCAAATCCCGATCGTCGTCATGAAAACATCCATTCCCTTGTGTCGTCATGTTGTCGCGCCTGCCCGATGGCCGACGTCGGTCGCGGCATTCTGCGCACCAACGGTAAAGGAGACGTTTGACTTCCTCCCTTCTCCGTGGTCGTGAGTGTAGATCGCGCCGGGACACCCCTATTGTCCCCTTTTGCACCCACGTCTTTGCTCTTCGACGGACCGATCATGACGACGACGCCTCCCCGCATCCGGGTTCTCTTCGACGAAACCGCCATATCCCGCCGTAATGAAGAATTGGCGCAGGAAGTCGCGCGGTTTAAACCCGAGAATCTCCTGGTGGTCGCGGTCTTGAAGGGGAGCTTCATGTTCGCTGCCGACCTGATTCGCGCCCTTCATCGCGCGGGGCTCGAACCGCAGGTGGAATTCATCCACCTGTCGAGCTATCGCTCGGGCACGGTGTCATCGGGCCAGGTGACGATCCTGCGGGACGTGGAGAGCGACGTGCGCGGTCGCGATATCCTGC
>NZ_JBFUKD010000505.1:0-2820 GCF_056401005.1 Microvirga sp. P4_G7
GAAACAAGCCTCTTCGGTGCTGACCTTTGGAGGGCCAACGAGACCAAAAAAGCCCGTTCGTCGTTGCTTTAAGCCGCGTCCCCCGTTGAGAACGGGGTGCGCCGGTTTTCGCCTCCGGCTGCCGGTTAGGGGTATCGAGAACGAGGTTGTTCTCGGGCGGCTGTCCGGCCTCTTGTCCGGATGCCCACCAACCGGCACGCGACCACAGGCACGTGCGAAATTGGGCAAGTCGTCACATAGTGCCGATCGATCGGGATCACAAGACCTTTTTGCAGGTTTTCGACAACGGGACTCGCGCGACGCCTCGTTCAGCCTGTATTAACGGGCGCAGGTAGACGGAAAGAGCCGTCGACACCATGTCTCTCCTTCCCCTGCGGCATATTTCCGTCGCGGTCCTCCGAATCACGTATCCAGAATCAACTTGCCCAAATCCACCGAGAACACCGCCCCGATGTCCAACCTGACTCGCCGAATCGTTCTGCAAAGCTTGCTCGCCAGCGTGGCTGTACCGGCTTTCGCTCAGCAGAGCGCCGCGCCCGCGCCGACGACCTTCCGGTTCGAAGAGGTGGTGCGGCGGGCAAGAGAGATCGCTGCCGCGCCCTACGAGACCCCCAACGCCCAATTGCCGGCGCCGCTGAACCAGCTCAGCTTCGACGAGTACCGTGATATCCGCTTCCGCCCCGAAAAGGCGCTCCTCGCCGGCGGCGGCGGTCCGTTCCGACTGCAGCTCTTTCACCCTGGCTTCCTCTACCAGCGCCCGGTGACGGTGAACGTCATCCGTGACGGCGTGCCGACTCCCATTCCCTACCAGCGCGAGCTGTTCGACTACGGCCGCAACAAGATCGACAAGCCATTGCCGGTCAACATCGGCTTTGCCGGGTTCCGCCTGCATTACCCGCTCAACACGCCCAAGGTCTTCGACGAACTGATCGCCTTCCTCGGCGCAAGCTATTTCCGCTTCCTCGGGCGGGATCAGAAATACGGCCTTTCGGCCCGCGGCCTCGCCATCAACGTCCAGGGCGGCGAGGCCGAGGAGTTCCCGCATTTCCGCGAATTCTGGATCGACATGCCTTCGCCCCAGAGCGACAGGGTGACGATCTACGCGCTCCTCGACAGTCCGTCCGTCGCCGGCGCCTACCGTTTCGAACTGTACCCGTCCGGAGAGACGACGATCGACGTCTCGGTCAATCTCTTTCCGCGCCAGACAATCCAGAATGTCGGGATCGCGCCCCTCACCTCGATGTTCTTCGAGGGCGAGAACGATCGGCACAAGCAGGACGATTTCAGGCCCGAACTGCATGATTCGGACGGTCTCCTGATGCAGTCCGGCTCCGGTGAATGGATCTGGCGGCCTCTGCACAATCCCGACCGCAAGACCGTGTCGTCGTTCAGCGACAACAATCCGCGGGGCTTCGGCTTGATGCAGCGCGACCGGGTGTTCGAGAACTACCAGGATCTCGAGGCGCATTACCACGAGCGTCCGGGATATTGGGTCGAGCCGGTCGGTCAATGGGGCGAGGGTCGAATCGACCTCGTAGAGATTCCGACGTCGGACGAGACACACGACAATGTCGTCGCCTATTGGCAGCCCAACCGCCCCTTCGAGCGTGGCCAGGACGTCAATCTCAACTATCGGCTGCGAGCGGTCTCGAGCGCCGATAGAATGCATCCGGGCGGCAAGGCCGTGAACACGTTCCAGACGCCGGCCCGCGCCAGCGGCTCGAACGCGCCGAGCGACCCGACTCACCGCCGCTTCATCGTGGACTTCGCGGGCGGCGATCTGGAATTCTTCCTGTCCGATCCGTCCCAGGTTCAAATCGTGCCGTCGACCTCGCAGGGAACCATCACGCATACCTTCATCGTTCCCAACGACCGCACCAAGGGCTTTCGCGCCGCCATCGACGTGAAGCTCGAGCCGGGCCAGTCCACGGATCTGCGGGCCTTTCTCAAGGCCGGCAATCGCGCCTTGACCGAGACCTGGACATATCCCTGGTCGGTCGGGTGAGGGCTGCATAACGTACCATCCCGCGAGGCCGGCGGTTGCCAAGCTTGGCCGGAGACGGCAGAACGCCGCATGATCACATGCGTACGTCGCTGGAGGATGCCATGAAGCTTCGAACCGGATTGACGGCCCTTGCCGTCCTCATCGGAGGCGCGGCGCTGGCGGCCGAACCTCTGACCCCAGTGACCTATGGCACCAACTGGCTCGCCCAGGGCGAACATGGCGGTTATTACCAAGCGCTCGCGGATGGCACCTACGAAAAATTCGGCCTGAAGGTGACGATCGTTCCCGGCGGACCGCGCGCCAATAACCGCATGCTGCTCGCCGCCGGCAAGCTCGATTTCTATATGGGCGGCAGCATGATCCAAGCCTTCTCCGCCGTCGAGAAGGATATCCCGACCGTCGTCGTCGCCGCTCATTTCCAGAAGGACCCGCAGGCGCTGATGACCCATCCGGACCAGGGGCTCGATACCTTCGAGGACCTGAAATCGTCGAACGACATCCTGCTTTCCAAGGACGGCTTCGCCACGTTCTTTCAGTGGATGCGGGCCGAGTACGGATTCAAGGACGAGCAGATCAAGCCCTACGGTTTCAACCCCGCTCCCTTCCTCGCCAACAAGCGCGCCGTGCAGCAGGGTTATGTGACGTCCGATCCGCTGGTCATCGAGAAGGTGGGTGGCTTCAAACAGAACGTCTTCCTGCTCGCGGACCATGGCTTCACCACCTATTCGACGACGATCGAGACGCGCCGCGAAGTGATCGAAACGAAGGCCGATCTCGTCCAGCGTTTCGTCGATGCCTCGACCATCGGCTGGTAC
>NZ_JBFUKD010000506.1:0-2807 GCF_056401005.1 Microvirga sp. P4_G7
GATCCAGGAGGGCGGAACCATGGCGCCAAGGGGCTTCCTGCGCCGCGAGAGGAACTGCCGCTAGGAAAGCGGCGAAGAGGCCGGACAGAATCGAGCGGATCAAGAGGCGTCTCCGGGGTGCGAGGCGTCTGGCCGTTTCGGGACCATGTCCATTTGGTGCCTGGTTCCGCCCGGACGCAAGGGACGAGCCTCAAAAACAAAAGCCGGGCTCGCGGGCCCGGCTTCAAATTCACGAGAACGGTTGAGATTGGATTACGGAGAAGTCGGGAACGCGACTGGGCTGTCCGAAAGCGTGCGGAGATACGCGAGGATGTCGGCACGCTCCTGCGGCTGGGCGACGCCGGCGAACGCCATGATGGTGCCGGGGACGAACTTCTTCGGGCTGTTGATGAAGTGGTCGATGTCCTCGTACGTCCAGTTGCCGCCCTTTGCCTTGAGCGCTCCGGAGTAGTTGAAGCCCTCGTGCGATGCGACGGGACGGCCGACGACGCCGAAGAGGTCGGGACCGACCTTGTTGGGGCCACCCTTCTCGAAGCTGTGGCAAGCAAGGCACTTCTTGGYGGCTGATTGTCCCTTGGCCGGATCGGCCTTCGCGAGCAGGACAGGCAGCGGCTCGGCCGGAGCGGCCGGCTTGCCGGCATCCGCCGTCGCTTCCGGTGCGGGCAGATCGTAGCCCGGAACGGTCGGCATCTTGGGAGAAAACAGGCCGCCAGCGATGACGTTGACGCCGACCACGAAGAGAAGCGTGCCAAAAACGGCGCCCGCGATCTTATTGGTCTCGATATTCATGAATGAGGCTCTCCTCGCCTTGAGTCACGGCGGAACCAGCGCAAACGGATGGACGAGCGCGAGCGAGGCCCGCGCGGTATAGTGGCGTTGCTTAGCCACAGAGTGGGGGGTTTGACAATGGCTTTTCGCCGGCTCCGTGGTCGCAGCTTGGCTTTTGACAAATTAAAATGTGGGGTGGCCTGCGAGAGAACATGACGTTCCGCGGCGATCCGCCCCTCCATGACAAAACCGCTACGGTTTGATAAGGACGCGGCGTCCTCGGCGGCCCCACCATGTCCAATCCCATCGTTCTGATCCCTGCGCGGCTTGCCGCCACCCGTCTTCCCAACAAGCCCCTGGCGGAAATCGCCGGGGAGCCGATGGTCGTGCATGTCTGGCGGCGGGCGCTCGAGGCCGGCATCGGCCCGGTCGTGGTGGCGACGGATGCCCCTGAAATCGCCGCCGCGATCGAGAAGGTGGGTGGGATAGCGGTGTCGACTCGTTCCGACCACGCTTCCGGGTCAGACCGCATCCACGAGGCTGTGGAAAAAATCGACCCCGAGGGCCGCCATGACCTCGTCGTGAACGTCCAGGGAGATCTTCCGACCATTGATCCGGCTGCCATCGCCGCTTGCGTTCCGCCTCTTGCCGATCTCGACGTCGATATCTCGACCCTGGTCGCCCGGATCACGCGGGAGGACGAAAAAACCGAACCGAGCGTCGTCAAAATGGTCGGCAGCGAACTTTCGCCCGGGCGTTTTCGCGCCCTCTACTTCACCCGTGCGACGGCGCCCTACGGCGAGGGGCCGCTGTATCACCACATCGGCCTCTACGCTTATCGCCGCGCCGCTTTGCGCCGCTTCGTTAGCCTTCCGCCTTCGCCGCTGGAAAAGCGTGAGAAACTGGAACAATTGCGGGCGTTGGAAGCCGACATGCGCATCGATGCAATTCTCGTCGACGACGTGCCGCTCGGCGTCGACACCGCCCACGACCTGGAAAGGGCTCGCCAGATCATGGCGTCCCGGAGAACATCATGACAAAACTCATTTCGTTTCAGGGTGAGCTGGGGGCCAATTCCCATACCGCTTGCGATGAAGCCCGCCCCGATTGGGACGTGCTGCCTTGCCCGACCTTCGAGGACGCCTTCGCTGCGGTGTCTGAGGGCCAAGCCGAATTGGCGATGATTCCGATCGAAAACTCGATCGCCGGGCGCGTGGCGGACATCCATCATCTTCTCCCGACGTCGGGTCTTCACATCATCGGCGAGCACTTTCTGCGCATCCATTTCCAACTGATGTGCATCCCGAGCGCCGATCTGGGGACGATCAAAAGCGTGTACAGCCACGTTCACGCGCTCGGACAATGCCGCAAGATCATCCGCAAACTCGGCCTGAAGGGACACGTCACGGGCGACACCGCCGGGTCCGCACGTGAAGTCGCCGAGTGGAACGATCCGACGCGTGCTTCCTTGGCGCCCCGGATGGCGGCGGGGATCTACGGCCTCAAGATCCTTGCAGAGGATGTCGAGGACGAGGCGCACAACACGACGCGCTTCGTCATTCTGTCCAAAACGCCGCAATGGGTGGAGCCGGCGAGCGGGCCGATCGTCACCAGCTTCGTGTTCCGCGTCCGCAACATCCCCGCGGCGCTCTACAAGGCGCTCGGCGGTTTCGCGACCAACGGAATCAACATGACGAAGCTCGAGAGCTACATGCTGGAGGGCGATTTCACCGCGACGCAGTTCTACGCCGAGGTCGACGGCCATCCCAACGATGCCGATCTCAAGAGGGCGCTCGAGGAGCTGGAGTTCTTCTCGCGAGAGCTGCGCATTCTCGGCGTCTACCGAGCGGATCCATTCCGCGAACAAGTCAGAGAGGCGGCCGAGTGACGATCCGCATTCGCGATGCGACAATTTCCGATGTCGAAGGGATCGCGCACGCGCATGTCCAAGGCTGGCGCGAATCCTACAAGGATTTTCTTACGGCCGAATCGCTGAACGGGCTCTCCGTTGAAGAGCGGGTGGGCATGTGGCGTCACGC
>NZ_JBFUKD010000507.1:0-2807 GCF_056401005.1 Microvirga sp. P4_G7
ATCGAAATCGTAGAGAGGGCCGTCTAATGAACGCGCCAACTGCAATCGCACTCGTCACCGATCCTGCTCCGAGGCAAGTCGCCAGCCTTGCCGGCGGTCCGGTCGCGGCGATCGTCCCGCAGACGTTCGACGACGTCTATCGCTTCGCGCAGGTTCTCGCAAAGAGCGGCCTTGTGCCCTACGGCATGGACACCCCTGAGAAGGTGTCTGTTGCTATCCTGACCGGCCTGGAAATCGGTGTGAAGCCGATGCAGGCGGTGCAAGGCATCGCCGTCATCAACGGCGTGCCCCGGATCTGGGGTGACCTGGCACTGGCGATCGTTCGTGGATCTGGTCAACTTGAAGAGTTCAGCGAGAAGCTGATCGGCATCGAGCCCGAAAACTGGCCAGCGCCGAAGGGTGACGAGCTCAAGTTCAAGGCCGTGTGCACCGTGAAGCGCAAGGGCGAAAAGGAGGTCGTGAAGGAATACGCGATCTCCGACGCGATCGTCGCGAAGCTTTGGAATAAGACCGGTTCAAGGGGTCCTACGCCTTGGGTGACCAATCCGAAGCGCATGCTTGCGATGCGGGCCCGCGCATTCGCCCTGCGGGATGCCTTTACGGACATACTGAAGGGAATGCCGATCGCCGAAGAGATGATTGGTGATGAGGAGCCGGTCTACAGCAACGAGCCGCCGCCGGCGCCCCCGCCCGTGCCACAAGAGATCACGAATGCCGCGGAGACTCTCCCGCCGGCAACGGACGCCGGGGCTTCTGTGCCCTCGGGAGCCTCGGCGTCCAATCCCGATCCAGCCGAAGACGAACCGTTCGACAACACCGAGGTCTTGTCTGAAATCGAGACCAACTGCTCGACGATCCAAACCCAGAGCGACATGGAAGAAGTGCGCGCGCTGTTTGCCGAGGATCTCGACAAGCTGACGCGTTCCGAACGCGAGACGGCAGATTACCAMTTTGAACAGGCGCAGGCCCGGCTCGATCGGCAGGCCGGCACCGCTGTTCAGCAAGAAGCTTCCGCAGGCGACCCTTTCACAATCCCGGAGACCTTCGCGGACGCGCGGACCTATGCCGAGTTCATACATCGGATGGTCGCAAGCGCGTACACGCTCGAACATGCGGATCTGATGACGCGAGCATGGGATGTCACGAAAGAAGCTCGCGTGGGTCTCAGCATTGACCGCGCGACCATGAAAGAACTGCTCGGCGCGCTTCAGCAGAAGATCGACACGATCGACCAGGTTCGGCCAGAGCATGAACCGGAAGTGGACCTGTCCGCCGCGGCGACCACCGTCCAGCAGTACGCCGCCCAGGCCGAATTGCGTGCGGCCGAGACCACTGACTCCGAGCGGGCGACTGCTCTTCGGACGTGGTGGATCGATACAACCAATCTTCGGGACGATCTGAAAATCCCGTCGGCTGAGCGCGAGCGGATCAAGAAGGTCGTCTTCAGCAAGATCGACCAGTTCCGCACGGCACAGGGATAATCATGACCCGGCGCGCGTCCGACAAACCGACGATCATRTGCACCGTCACGCCGGAGGGCYTGGCGCCGTCCTCGGCGTACGATGCCGAGGTGCTCRGGCGATATGCGATCGRCTGCGAGGTTGAGGTCTCGATTTTCCAACCTCGCAACCAGAAGCAGTCGCGCTTCTTCTGGGTCATCCTTGGCAAGGTCGTCGACAACCAGGATGTCTTCCCGAACGCGGAAGCCCTCGCGACTGCGCTTAAAATTCGGATCGGTCACTTTGAAACGCTCAAACTCATCGGCGACGCCGTCATTCCGATTCCGAAATCCATGCGTTCCATGGATCAGCAGCAATTCAGCGAATTCATGGAACAGTCGTTTCACATCATCGCCACCGAGGTCATTCCCGGTCTTGATATCGATGTCTTGCTCAGAGAGGGCCGGATCGCGCTTGGAGGTTCGAAATGACCCAGGAGCGCCCGCGCCGCACGCGGCCGTCTGTGACCGACAAGCTGAACGCCTGCTTGTATCTGCTCGGCATAGACCCGAACGATGTCGAGTGGGATCATAGCCCGCCGCTCGCGTTGCGTCCGGTCAACGATGCCGGAACGGACTACGTGCCACCGCAACGCGATCCTCGCTATCTCGTCCCGCTGTCGCGATCTGGGCACAAGTTCAAGACGACCGGGCGAAAAGGCGAAAGTCGTCTGAGCATCACCGGCAATGGCGATGTGTCGATCATTCGGAAATCGGATCGCCTTGCGAAGGAACACGCCAACTATCGCGCGCGCCTCTTGGCGAAGGAGCCCGGAAAGCCGCGTCAGAAATCAGGCTCGATCCCGTCGCGTCCCTTTCCCAAGAACAAGCGCCCTTTCCGTTCCGGAGGCATCCCGTCATGACCCAAACGACACCGATTCCGGCTTGGTTCAAGCGACTTCTCATCGTCTGCATGGTCGCCGCCGCGATCATCGGCGCTCCGTATCTGTGAGGTTCTCAATGACCAATGAAGGAATGAGCGCACAGAAGGCCGCCCAGAACATCATGGACGAGGCGTGCCTTCCGATTGGTCTTTACGAAAATGGCGTCGTCCAGTCGATACAAGATTCCATTGTCCAAGCCATCCGTGACGCAGAGAACGCAGCGTACGAGCGGGCGAATGCCGTCATACAGGATTGGTTCAGAGTATTTGGGAAGGCTGATCCTCAGTACATATCGGCGCGCACGTTCGCACACGATGCACTGCATGACATCTCGGAGGTTATTCTCTCCCTCAAGCACACGGACACCCAGCCATGAATGAGGTGATCGAGAAGATGGCGAGGGCAGTGGACCCCGAAGCATGGGC
>NZ_JBFUKD010000508.1:0-2805 GCF_056401005.1 Microvirga sp. P4_G7
GCCGTGCTCCGCTTCGAAGGCCAGGCGCACCTGTACGAGCCACACCTGAATGATCGCATCGGCAACCGACGCATAGGCTTCGCCAGCTAGGGCCGGCGACAGAATGTCGGAGAGGAGGCGCGCGCCGGTGACGAACCGCATCTGCCGGGCGGTGTCACGCGCGCGGTCGAGAAAGTCCTCGAAATCGCCAGGAGCGCCGATCATCTGGCGCACCTGATCGCGAATGGCGGCATGATCGTTGAACGGCACGCCGAAGGCGGGGTCGATGAGAGCGTCGAGCACATGCGGCGATTGGGCGACCGTATCGGCGAGCCGCGGCGCCGTGCCGAGGAGATCGGCGAACCGCAGACGCAGGCGCTCGTGCGATTGCAGGATGGTGAGGAGTTCGACGACGGCCGGCATGCGGCCGAAGGCGCGATCGAGCGCGGCGAGCGCGCCATCGGGATCCGCCGTACCGCCGAGCGCGGAGAGCAGGGACGGGATCAGCTCCGTGAGAACTTCGCGCGCCCGCGCGCTGGTGATCGCCGAGCGTCGCCCGAAATGCCAACCGCGGACGGTTTCGGCAACCTGTTCGGGATGTTGAAATCCCATCCGCCGCAACGTCGCCAGCGTCTCGGGATCGTCGGTCGTGCCGGTGAAGACGAGGTTGCCCACATCGGAGGCCAGTTCCGGTGCTTCCTCGAACAGCATGGCATAGTGCCCCTGCACAATCCGGGCTTGCGTCGTGAGCGCTTTTCCGAAAGCGGCGATGCTGGGATAACCGCAGAACTTCGCAAACTGTTTCAGCTGCTCTTCGTCGGCAGGAAGCCGCTGCGTCTGCTCGTCCGCGACCATTTGCAGGCGGTGCTCGATGGAACGCAGGAAGCGATAGGCGGTCGTCAACTCGTCGCGAGCCTTGTCGGTGATCCAGCCTTCGTCACGCAATTCCACCAGCATGTCGAGCGTGCGCCGTCCACGCAACTTGGGTCGGCGTCCACCGAACACCAGTTGCTGCGTCTGAACGAAAAACTCGATCTCGCGGATACCGCCGCGCCCGAGCTTGATGTCGTGCCCTGCAACGGCGATCTCGTCGTGCCCACGCACCGCGTGGATCTGACGTTTCATGGCATGGACATCCGCGATCGAGGCGAAGTCGAAATATTTGCGCCAGATGAAAGGGCGCAGTTCCGTGATGAAACGCTCACCGAGACCGATGTCGCCGGCAACCGCACGGGCCTTGATCAGCGCCGCGCGCTCCCAGTTCTGTCCGACCGTTTCGTAATAGGTATAGGCGGACGCCAACGACACCGCCGTCGGCGTGGAGCCGGGATCGGGACGCAACCGATAATCGACCCGATGCACGAAACCGTCGGCGGTCCTCTCCTGCAGGAGCCGGGCCAGTTGCTGGGCGAGACGTGTGTAGACGGTCGGCGCCTCGGCGCCATCCGGCAACGGCGCATTCTCGGGATCGAAGAAAACGACGAGATCGATATCGCTCGAGTAATTCAGCTCGCCCGCCCCGTGCTTGCCGAGGGCGAGGATCGTGAATCCCGATTGTTCGCCGGGATTGTCGGGATCGTGAAGATTGATGCGCCCGAGGGCGGCCATTTCGGTCAGCACCATGTTGACGCCGCCATGGACCGACGCGTCGGCGAAATCGGACAAGGATTGGATGATCGTTTCGACGGTCCAAACTCCGCCGAGATCGGCGAGAGCGACGAGGAGCGCGTGGGCGTTTCGGTTCTGCCGGAAACGACGAACGACCTCGTCGCGATCGATCTCGCCGCTGCGGAAACGAAGAAACAGGCTGGCCTGATCCGCAACCAGTGCGTCGTGCGACGCTTCGGGAGCGTCGAGGATGAGACCGGCGAGACGAAGCGGATCGGCGCAGGCCAATTGCCATAGGAACGGCGAATGATCCGCCACACCGAGCAGCAGGGGGCGAAGACGCTCGTCGTCGAGATGCGACGCGAGGAGCGCCGGCTCGTCGTGCCGCTTGAGCGCGTCCGTCAGGTCCTTCAGCCTCGCCTTGGCGCGTTTCGCGTCGGAAACGAGAGGCGCCTGGGTCAGGCGTTGGAGAAGGCTTGCATCCGACATGGCGAGGGGATCCTGGAGGTCTCGCCCCGACTCTTCTACGAGGATGGAGGCTCCTTCAAGGGCAAGGTGAGAACCGCCCTCAGTCCGGGCTCGTTATCCTCAAGCTTGAAGGTCCCGCCATGGAGGCGCGCCACGGCGGACACGAGACTGAGCCCGAGCCCGAAGCCAGGGCTCGAACGGGCGCTCTCGAGTCGAACGAACCGCTCCAGAACCCGGCCGCGCTCGTCCTCGGGAATACCCGTTCCGTGATCGGCGACGGTGATGACGGCATCGGCGCTGCGCCGTGATGCGGTGACTTCGACAGCGGCGCGGCTTGCGTCACGCGTCCCGTATTTGAGCGCGTTGTCGAGGAGGTTGGCGAGAGCCTGACCGAGAAGCTCCCGGTTGCCGTGGACCGTCAATCCCGCCTCGATCGCGACTTGGAGGGGTATGCCGGCCTCTTCGGCGAGCGCCTCGTACAGTTCGGCGACATCGGACACGACGCCGCTCGCGTCGAAATCCGACAGCTCTTCGCGCGCGTTACCGGCTTCGAGGCGAGCGATCATAAGAAGCGCATTGAAGATCCGGATGAGATTGTCGCTTTCCTCGATATTGGCTTCGAGGGCATGGCGAAGTTCTTCCGGCGTCTTCGCCGTTCGCAGCGCTTCGTCCGCCTTGTTGCGCAAGCGCGTGAGCGGGGTCTTCAAGTCGTGCGCGATGTTGTCGGACACCTCCTGCATGCCCTTCATC
>NZ_JBFUKD010000509.1:0-2803 GCF_056401005.1 Microvirga sp. P4_G7
CGGTGGAAGCGAGCTTCTCGGTAATCTCGCCGCCACGGGTCGCGAAGCTGTCTTCGAGGGAACGCGCGGTCTCTTCGAAGGCCTCGCGGACATCGCTGCCCTGCTTGGCCAATGCATCGACGACGCCTCGGCCTGTTTCGGCGAGGGTCCGCGTGACCTGCGACGCGCCGTCTTGGAGGTGGCGGGTCAGCAGGTCGCCGGTGCGCTCGAAAGCACCGGTGATATCCTGCGCCTTGCCTTCCAAAGCGGTCGTGATGGTGGTGCCGACTTCGGCAATACCGGATTTGATGTGTTCGCTGGCGCCGCCGAGTTTCTCGACGAGTTCGACGCCACGCGTCGCCATCTCCTCGACGACACGCTCACCGGCGCGGCCGAGGGCCTGCGTGATCTGTTCGCCACGCTGTTCGAGAGATTCAGTGACATGGACACCTGCGCGCTGGACGGAGGATGCAACCCGTTCAGCCGTCGCATCGAGATCCTGCGTCAGATTCTGATGGGCGCCAGTGATCGCGCCACGGACGCGTTCCGAGTTGGTCACGATGGCTTCGCGCTGCGCGACCAGTTCGTCGATCAAGGAACGAATGCGGATTTCATTGTCGGAATATGCGCGTTCGAGCGTCGAGATTTCGCTGCGCACGAGTGTTTCGAGTTCGCCGGCGCGAGCAAGAGCACGCTCCACGCCGTCGCCCACCGCGGCGACTTCCCGGCGCACGGCCTGGGAGACGGAGAGAACGGCGTCGGTCGAGAAGCTCTCAGGCTGCGCCAAGCGTACGGCGACTTCACCGACGGCGCGGGCGACGAGCTTCATTTCCTGGGACCGCACGGCCATGACGGCGGCGATGTAGAACAGGACGACCGGGGTGAAGAGGACAAATCCGGCAATCGCGAGTTGAGTGGGGGTGTAGGCCGCGAGAAGCGCGTCCGGAGTGGTGATGCCTTGGGAATAGACGACCGCAGCGGCGCTGCCGACCCAGATCAGGGAAAAGAGGGTGGCGAGGCTGTACGCGCGACGCGAAGGACGCACCTGAAGCGCCTGCAGCATCACACCGACACTCTGCCGATCGTCATTGGCGACGGCCGTGCGGTCCGGGGCGACGAAGGGCGTCCGCGAGGAGGTTTCACCCTGCGGCAACGGTTCGCCGATCGGTTCGTCGGGGTTGTCGAGGTCCCGGAACGGGCCCCGCGTGAAATCATGGTCTTCGACGTCTGGCAGTTTCGGATCGTGCGACGACCCGCGTCCCTGCTGTCCCTCGACGTGAAGCATCTCGGAAGAGTCATCCAGGTTGAGCGCGTGCTCGACGGCAGACAAAGCTGCCTCCGCCGGGTCTTTCATTTTCTTTTTTTCGGTCGCCATGGTCGTCCTCGATGACGCAACTAATGGGTCGCTCGGTCTTCGGTCCTTGTCGCAAAACTTCGTATTGCTTTGCGCCGTGCTTCCGAATGGGAAACCCGCCATTTACCAAAGGATTTTAGCCGCCGGGGGAGGTGAGGGAAACCCAATGTCCCCGATCACCTGCAAACGTCGTTAATCCCTTGGTAACTACCTGACTTCGCGGACATTAACCATAGTAAGGTTCTGCGGCCGATCCGTCCGGGGTCGTTTCCCGACCCGGCTTCCGGAGCATTTAGGGACGCGGTCGCTGCCTCGAGAGGCGTCGATGGGGCTTCCTATCCAACTCTTAACATGACCCGTCGCCGCCGTCCCGGCGTTCGGCGCGCGAAGCTTGGCTAGAACGCACAGTGGCGCGATCAAAACGTCACTTCCGGCAGGCGAAAGGGGGAAAGGTGCTCGCGGTTCCCGCGTTCATCGCAACCACGACCATGATGTTGGCGAGGTCAAGCTCCTCTTCCGATCGCGGGCAAACGTCCGCTTGCGTCGTGCAGCCGGAAGCCAGAAAGGCCTCGTGGCGCTCGAGAAACTCTTTCCCCAGGCCCTGCGTGCCTCTCCGCGCGAGCGCATCAGTCCAACCCTTCTTGTAGCGAGCGCATTTTACCTCGGTCCAACTTGGTGACTGCTTTTCCTGAGCGAAGGCGGGTGCCGTGACCGTCGCCAAGGTCAAACCCAGGAAAGCGACACAGCGGGCAATCGATTGGGTCGAAAGGCGCATGTTTTCAACCTCGGCACTGGCGGATGGATGGTCGGCGAGGAGGCGTATAGCGCGTGCACCTGATCGCCAAAAGCGCCCGTTTGAGCCGCATGCGTTGCCGGCCCCGGCGGGCCCCTGCACCTGCGACCTTCTGTTGCATGGAATAACGTTCATGAAGCTTAGCTTCTGCGCATCGGCAGGTTGCATCCGGCGTCGAAATGGCTCTTGCAATTGAATAACAGTTGATATTACGTAACGCCAAGTTCGTTCACCGATTCATTTCCAGTCTTGCCGGAACTCTCATGCCGAATACGCCCACCGCACGCGCGTCCAGCGGGACGCCTGTCATAGCCATCGCTTGCGCCATCATTCTGGTGCTTCCCGGCCTCTTTGTCGGAAAGCAGGCCGCGGAAGGCTATCTTGCCATCATCGATGCGGCGCCGAACGTGATCTCGGCCGGGTCATGGATGCTGTCGTTCGACGCCTTGTGGTTGAAGTTCGTCCCCGAATTCATCCGCGGCGCGATCGCGACGGCCGCCGCCCTCTGGCTGACCTTCGTCTGCTTTCGCCGCGCCGATCGCAACGCCGTCAGATCTTCGACCTTGATCGCCTGCCTCGTTCTCGCGGCCGCGCTGCTCATACTGTCCGTGGCGCAATACGGCGTTGGCGACAATGTCTACCAATTCCTGGGCCTGATGGCCGGATTGGTGTTCGGC
>NZ_JBFUKD010000510.1:0-2801 GCF_056401005.1 Microvirga sp. P4_G7
GAGGTGGCCGCTGCTTTTCAGATCGGTATGAAAGACGAGAAAGGAAGAAGATTATTATGAGCGACACTCTCGCCGCGTCGAACTATATAGAGCTGGCGGCTGATATTGTATCTGCATACGTGAGCAACAACTCGGTCCCGTCAGGCGATCTGCCCATGCTGATCAGCGACGTGCATGCCGCTTTGCTGCGTGTCGGCGGTGGGACCGTTGAGGTCCCCGTCGAAGCGCCGAAGCCTGCCGTTCCCCTTAAGAAGTCCGTGACGCCGGACTACATCGTTTGCTTGGAAGACGGCAAGAAGTTCAAGTCGCTGAAGCGCCACCTGCGCACCCAGTACAACATGACGCCGGAACAATACCGCGAGAAGTGGGGCCTGCCGGTCGATTACCCGATGGTTGCTCCGAACTATGCCAAGGCTCGCTCCGAGCTCGCCAAGGAGATGGGTCTCGGTCAGCAGCGTCGTAAGCGCCGTTCCTCGCGCAGCTGATTTTCGAAAAGCCCGGATCGGCAACGATCGGGCAGGGTGCCGTTCACCCGCTGATAGTCAAAAGCCATCCCAAGCGGGGTGGCTTTTTGTTTTCGCGCCCACTCGACACGCGAATGGCCGCCGATAAAGCGATCCCTACGGTCGGCTCCCCAATGATTTGACGGACGGCGCGGGGCGCCAGTCCCGGGGAGTATTTGTTCCTTTTTTGTTCTTGACTTCGGCTCTGGTTGCTTCACCATTGGTCGCCCGGAGACGAGGTCTTCGTTCGAGTTGTTGTTGAGAACAAAACATGAACAATAAAGGCGATTTTCACATTAAATCAATGGATTCGACGCAGCGCCCCTCAAACCCTCCGCGGCGCCGGGTTCGACGCATTCGTGGCCGTAGCGGGCGGATCACGGAAGGACAGAAGGTGGGTGTCGTCGACATTCTGTCCGACGAGGCTGCTCGCCTTCTCACCGTCCTCGGCGAGGTTCGCTCGCATGCCATTCGCGATCCCCTCGATCACGACGCTATCATCGCGACCCGGTCCAAGAGCGGTATCTCGGTCGGGGCTGGCCGGTTTGCAATCGCCGCGGCGGAGGCCCTTGCTCGACACGATTTGGCACGCTGGCACGCCGATACTCCGTCCCGGCGCATTCTGCGAATCGCCACGGCTGGCCGCGCCTTTCTGCGGCGTCGTACGGCCGGGGGCGGAGCAGACGCCTTCCAGCTGCAACACGGAGCCATTGGCGAGATGGTGCTAGAGAATGAGGGCGAAACGCACCGTGTCCGCGTCAATAGCGAGGAGAGCCCGCTCGCCTGGCTGAGGCGCCGAAAGGGCAAGGACGGTTGCCCGATGATCGACGCGGCCTCCTATGAGGCGGGTGAGCGGCTGCGGTCGGACATCACCCAGGCGGGATTGCTGCCCGGGGTGACGGCGTGTTGGGATGCGATTCCCCGCGTGGAAGGTGGGCCTTCCCCATCCCACGCGACCGATCGCATGGTCGCGGCGCGCCAACGCTTGCGCCTCGCCCTCGACGCTGTCGGTGCGGATTTCGCCGATCTTCTTCTCGATCTCTGCGGGTTTCTGAAAGGTCTCGAAACGATCGAACGCGAAAGGGGATGGCCGCCGCGATCGGGCAAAGTCGTCGTGAAGTTCGYCCTTGCACGGCTGGCGCAGCATTACGGACTCGATGAGGAGGCTCGCGGTCCAGGGGCGTCCCGCGGTATCAGGGCCTGGCAGGCGGTCGTGATCGAAGGCGGCTTGTCTCAGTGACTTGTGGTCGAGGTGTTGCGTTGCCAGAATCGCGTGCGATCTCAATATGATAGAGCGTTATATTTGCCTGTCTCACGAAGTTCCGACCATGGTCTGCGCGTCCTGACGGATGCGTGAGACCATGGATCTGACCCCATTCGAGCGTTGCGGCGTCAGGTGTTCGGACAGGCCCAGTTCCTTGAACAGCGCCAGCGCGTCGGTCGCGAGGATGTCCTGAGCGCTCTTGCGGTTGTAGAGGGCGGTGAGAAGGGCCACGAGGCCCTTGACGATGTGAGCATCGCTGTCGCCGCGAAGATGCATCACCGGAACGGTTTCGCCGGGCTCGAAGCGAGTCTCGAGCCAGACCTGGCTGGCGCATCCCTGGACTTTGTTGGCGTCGCAATACGCCGTCTCGGGAAGCGGCTCCATGAGACGTCCCAATTCGATCAGGTAGCGATAGCGCTCTTCCCAATCATCAAGCAGTTCGAAATTCGCAACGATTTCGTCGATCGACAGCGTCATGGCATCCGTTCTGTGCGGGTCGACGCTCATATAATCCTTGGGTCTCGCTTTGGCGAGGATCTCGGGCGAGGAGCACAGTTTCGAGCGAGGATCACAGTTTCGGCTTGTGGGCGTCACCTTTCCACGCGGACTTCTTGTCCTCGGCGTGAAGGGTGTCCGTTGGTTGCTTCGACGCTGCGCCGCCGGCGATGCCGGTCTCTGCAAGGATTTTGGCGAGGATGGCGCTCTTCGCCGTTTCCGGTAGCGCCTTCCAGACCGTTTCGAGATGGGCCGCGTTGTCCGGCGCACTGACTGACGGCGTCGCCTTCGGCGTGTCGCTCCATCCGAACCATGAGGTGAGCGCCGACAATCCGTCCTCGTTCCGCACGGGCGACAGATAGAAGATCACACCGATGACGACAGCAATGCGCAGGAGCGAGAACATGAATCCCAGATCGGYCGCGCCGTGTCGCGGCGCACCGGTGCAACCATAGCGGGTCGGAGGGCCGGCGCGTAGAGCCGGGCGGGGCGATGTCGAAACACGATGAACAAACTCTTGCCAAGACTAGGTCGTTGAT
>NZ_JBFUKD010000511.1:0-2791 GCF_056401005.1 Microvirga sp. P4_G7
ATCTCATCGTCCATGGTTCAGGCGGCCCTGTCCGAGGTGGTGGAAAACCCATCGCCACACACCTGGACCATCGCATCGCCATGTCCTTCCTCGTCATGGGTCTCGCGACGCAGGAACCTGTGACGGTCGATGACGGCGCGATGATCGCAACGAGCTTTCCCACCTTCATCCCGCTCATGCGCGGCCTCGGCGCCAGCATCCAGGATTGAGCGTCACATGATCATCGCCATCGACGGCCCCGCTGCCTCAGGCAAAGGAACGCTGGGGAAGCGCCTCGCCGACCATTTCGGCTTGGCTCATCTCGATACTGGCCTCCTTTACCGGGCGGTGGCCCGGGCGCTGCTCGATCAAGGCGAGCCGCTCACGGACGAGAATCTCGCAACTTTGGCCGCACGACGGCTCGACGCTGAGCACCTGGATGAGAGCCGTTTGCGTGGCGCCGAGATGGGAGAGGCGGCCTCCGTCATCTCAGCCTATCAACCGGTCCGAGATGCCCTCCTCGCCTTTCAACGCCAGTTCGGCGCGCAAAGCCAAGGTGCCGTGCTAGACGGCCGGGACATCGGAACCGTGGTGTGCCCGGATGCCGATGTGAAGCTCTTCATTACGGCATCTCCCGAGGAGCGTGCCCGCCGGCGACACCGCGAGCTGGCGAAGCGCGGCGAGGTGACGGCGTTCGAGACCATCCTCGCCGACATCCGGCGCCGCGACGAGCGGGATATCGGCCGGAGCACGGCGCCTCTACGGCCGGCTGAGGATGCCATCACATTGGACACCACCCATTTGGATGCGGATGGGACGTTCGCCGCCGCCCGAGAGCTGATCGCGGCAAAGATTCCCTGAACGTTGGTCTTGCCGGGCGAGCAATTCAGACCCACACTCACCTGGACCGGTGTGTCTCCGACAGGAGCAAGCTATGGTTCGGTACGGCTTCAAGTGTCTCGCCGCGGGTCTGATTCTGCTGCTCGGCCCGTTGATCGTCACGTTTCCCGCCCTCGCGCAGGCGGAGGTCGACCTCGCCCTCGTGCTGGCGGTCGATATCTCCTACTCGATGGATACGGACGAGCAGGCCTTGCAGCGTGAAGGCTTCGCGCAGGCCTTCCGGTCCCCCTTGGTCCACGAGGCAATCCGCAACGGCCTGAACGGCCGCATCGCGGTCACCTACATGGAATGGGCCGGAACCGCCGACCAGAACGTGGTTGTGCCCTGGACCATCCTCGACAATCCGGAGGGACTTCTCGCCTTCGCGGAGAAGATCGCCTCGACGCCGCTGCGGCGGGCCCAAAGGACATCCATCTCCAGCGCTCTCGACTACAGCGTGAAACTTCTCGCAGAGAGTGGTGTCTCGGCGACGCGGCAGGTCATCGACGTCTCGGGAGACGGCCCCAACAACCAGGGGCGCGCCGTCACCGAGGCGCGAGACGAAGCTCTCAACAAGGGGATCGTGATCAATGGTTTGCCCTTGATGCTACGCCAGCCCGGCTATCTCGATATCTCGGACCTCGACGCCTATTACAAGAATTGCGTCATCGGCGGCCCCGGCTCGTTCATGATTCCGGTCCGGGACAAGGAGCAATTCCCTCAAGCCATCAAGACGAAAATTCTGCTTGAAGTCGCCAATTTGGTGCCGCCTACCGTGGTGACTCTCCAGCGCATTCAGGCTACGCCCCGTCCCAACTGCCTCGCTGGCGAGATGCAGTGGCGAGAGCGCTGGAACAACTGACTTCAAGGCGATTATGAAAAAATTGACTTTGGCGCTTGTCGCCCACGACGCCAAGAAGGACGACATGGCGGATTTCGTGGCGATGCATGAGGCTGCGATCGGCTCTTTCGAACTTTTCGCGACGGGCACAACGGGCGCCAGAGTGATGGAACGCTGTCCGGGCTTGTCCGTAGCGCGCCTGAAGAGCGGCCCCCTCGGCGGCGATCAGCAGATCGGCGCAATGATCGCCGAGGGCCGGGTCGACGCCCTGTTCTTCTTCGTGGATCCGCTGTCTCCTCATCCGCACGACGTGGATGTGAAGGCATTGATGCGCCTGTCGCTGGTCTACAACATTCCGATGGCCCTCAATCGCGCCACGGCGGAACGCCTCATCACGACGTTTTAGGCATTCAAGTTCCCCTCGGTTTCGCACGCCGAGTCGGTGGCTCCTTGAGCGGATCTTCCGGCCACGAATGCTTGGGGTACTGCCCCCGCATGTCCGCCCGTACGGCCGCCCAAGAACCGCGCCAGAAGCCTGGTAAGTCACGTGTGATCTGGATCGGACGCTGGGCGGGCGAAAGCAGGTGCAGGACCAGCGGGACGCGCCCCGCGGCGATCGCCGGGTGCCGATCGAGACCAAAGAGCTCCTGCACACGCACCGACAGAGCCGGCCCTTCCTCTCCGTCGTATTCGATCGCGATGCGGGAGCCGGTCGGAACCTCGAAATGCGTCGGGGCCTCGGCGTCGAGTCGGCGTTGCAGGCTCCATGGCACGAGGCTCTTCAGCGCTTCCGCCATCGTGTCGGCGCCAATCTCACCGACGTTCGATTTCCCCACGAGATGTGGAGCGAGCCACTCTTCCGCGGTCGAAAGCAGCGTTTCCTCAGAGAGATCGGGCCATTCGTCACACTCGGCGCGGCGCAGAAACATGATTCGCTCGCGCCATTGCGCCACCGCCTTCGAGATCGGCAATGCCTGAGCCCCCAGTGTCGCCAACCCAGCAGCAAGAATGCGCGCGGCCTCCTCCGAGGCTGGAACAGGCAGCGGACGCTCTTTCAAGACGAGAGCGCCGTAGCGGCGGATGGCCCGCGCC
>NZ_JBFUKD010000512.1:0-2789 GCF_056401005.1 Microvirga sp. P4_G7
GGCGAGGAACCGTCGCGATGTTTTCGGCGACGCTGCGGTGTGGAAACAGGCCGTTTCCCTGTATGACGTATCCGATGCGATGCCGCAGATCATCTTCCGGGATCGACATGGTGTCCTGCCCGTCGATCAGAACCCGCCCGCTCGTCGGTTCGACAAGACGGTTCACCATGCGCAGAAGCGTCGATTTGCCGGCGCCCGATGTGCCAACGACGACGGCGATCGTCCCCGTCTCGACGCTGAACGAAACGTCATCGACGATCGCGGTGGGACCGAAGCGCTTGGTCAGATGGTCGAACTCGATCACGCACGCGCTCCTTTCGTCAATTCAATCACGGCATCAAGAATGACCGCCGCCGCAAAAGCGAGCAACACGGTCGGAATTGCGCCAAGAAGAACAAGATCCAAAGCCGTCTGCCCCGCACCCTGGAACACGAAAACGCCGAACCCGCCGCCGCCGATCAGGGCGGCGACCGTCGCAAGTCCGAGGTTCTGCACGAGTACGATGCGGATCCCCGTCAGGATGATCGGCAGTGCCAAGGGGAACTCGACTTGAAACAATCGCTGCATGCGGGAGAGTCCCATCCCGCGAGCCGCGTCCACGACCTTCGCCGGCACCTGCTCGAGACCAACGACCGTATTCGCCACAACAGGCAGGAGCGCATAGAGGAACAGCGCCACCAGCGCGGGCGCGGCCCCAATACCACGCAACCCCAAAGCCGCAGCAAGCGGAACGTTCGCGGCGAGATAGCCGAGCGGCGCCATCAGCATTCCAAACAAAGCGATGCTGGGAATTGTCTGCACCGTGTTGAGGATCTGAAGAACCGTATTCTTGGCTGAAGGAATCCGATGACAGAGAGCGCCCACGGGTAGACCGACGCAAGCAGCGGCGGCGAGCGATCCCACCGCAAGAAGCACGTGCTGCTCGGCCTCGCGCCAGAAGCTATCCGAACGCGTTGCGTATTCCTTCAGAATGGAGACGCTGTCCCATGAACCCGACAACAGCAATATGCCGATGCAGGTGGCTGCGATGGCGAGGGTGACCAAGCGGTCCCAGGGACCGAAGCGCAGGCGGGTAAGCGAATCCGCAAAGAGCAGCGCAAATGCAAACGACAGGAGCCAGAAACCCCAGGCCGGCGACACCCGCGCGAACGTGTTGTCGGCGGGCGTCACATTATATGCTGCGTAGCCGACGGCAGGGAAGACGACGAGAAGACCAAGCGTCGAGGCCGTCAGCCGAAGTGACGGCCGTTGCACGGCAACCGCAACAGCCGCCACCGCAAGCGCGACGACCAGGAGGCACGAGCCTGCGACGATCGGCAACGAGGCGAAGATCGCGAGCCCTTCACCCGCGACAATTCGATTGGCGCGGTAAAGCACGAATGGCGCGAAGCTCACAGCGACGACGATCAGAAACGCGATCACGCACCCGAGACGATCAAACGAAATCCGCGAACGTGAATACACGCCGTTGCTCTGCGCCCGGGACATGCTCGTCACGAGAGGAGTTTTTCTTTCGCCATCGTCGCGCTTCCCCTCGACGCCGCAGTTACTTCACGAAGCCTTTCGACTTCAAGTAATCTGCCGCGACCGATTTCGCCGCTTCACCACCGACTTGAACGCGCGCATTCAGCCCCTGCAGGGTCTTGAGGTCGAGCGATTGGAAGACCGGTTTGAGCAAATCGGCGATCTTCGGATTCTCTTTCAGTACACTTTCGCGGATGATCGCGGCCGGCGCGTAGACAGGTTGGACATTCTTGTCGTCGTCGAGCACGACAAGACCGGAGGGCGCGATGCCGCCGTCCGTACCATAGACCATGGCGGCGTTGGCGCCATTGGTCTTCTCGGCAGCCGCCTTGATCGTAGCAGCCGTATCGCCGCCCGAGAGGACGATAAGTTGATCCGGCTTCATCGTGAATCCGTACGTCTTCTGGAAAGCCGGCAGAGCAGCCGCCGAATTGACGAACTCCGATGAAGCTGCAAGCACGACCTTGCCTCCGCCGGCAACCCATTTTCCGAAATCGGACATGGATGCGAGCTTGCCCGTAGTCGCCTCGTCCTTTCGTACGGCAATCGCCCACGTGTTGTTGGCTGGAGCGGGTGTCAGCCAGACGATCTTGTTGGCGTCGTAATCGAGTTTCCTCGCTTCCTCGTAACCTTTTGCGGCGTCTTTCCAGGTCGCGTCATCAGCCTTGTTGAAGAAAAATCCGGCATTGCCCGTATACTCCGGATAGATATCAATCTCGCCTGCCGTAATGGCTTTGCGAACCACCGGCGTGGCGCCCAGCTGGATGCGATCCTGAGTCTTGATGCCGTTGGCGTTGAGGACCAAAAGAATAATGTTGCCGAGAACAGAGCCCTCGGTGTCGATCTTCGATGAGACGACGACATCAGCTTTCGCGGTTGAGGCCAGAGCCAGGCCAAGAGCAAGAGCGGCGGTCAGTGATTTGATGATGGCTTTCATGGGACCCTCGGGCGATGCAGAAGGATAGACTTTTCGGCATGATGTTTCCGGCGCCAATCCGCCGACCATGGCCGCAAAGATGCCTCCATTAGCATAAGAGACACTTCGCTTCCGACAAGAGCGGGCGATCGCAACGGTTCCCCAAATCGTGGCTATTCCGGAGGGTGAGGGTTGTTGAACCGGTGCTTCCTCCGCCTAAATGGGCCTCTCTGTCACCAATCGGGTTGACTGAGTTTCCTGTGGGCTCTTTTTTGAGAGCCCAGCCTCTCTGATTTGTGAAGGTGCGTATCTGCATGGCGACGAACCGAATCCCGACGATCCCCTATCC
>NZ_JBFUKD010000513.1:0-2782 GCF_056401005.1 Microvirga sp. P4_G7
ACGCATGACTGGGCCAACAGCGATCTCCTGCGCGGCGGCAGCGGTTCCCTGTTCCGCACGATGGCGGAGATTTCCGACGGAACCGGTGTTGTCGGCGATCCGAGCCTCGCGACCGCAGCCAAGGGTCGCGCGATTACCGACATCGTCGTTTCACGACTGTCGGAGATCGTCGATTCGTTTCAATGAATCACTTTTGAGCGCACGTGTCGGGCATTCGCTGGCGCCAAATCGCTCGGCGAGGGAATCGCCTGTGAGTAGGCGGCCGCGCCGGCTGTATTTTACCATTCATTAACTATAACTAGTCATGTCTTCTCGTTCAGATGGACACCGATTCCTCTGAGGCAGCGCCATGGGAGTTCCCGCCAAACGTTCAGCCTTCTTCGGATCAAGCCCTTCGCGACACCATGATTTTTTCCGGGTTTCAAACGACGTCGACAGAGCGCCTGCCCAAATCCGAGGCGGCCCGCGATAGATCGTCACCGCGCACATCCCGCGTGGGTCGCGCCGGCCCGTTGGCACTCGCCGTGTCCTTGCTCTTCCTCGCCGCTTGCTCGACGCGCTCGGAACTTCATTTCACGACCCTGGCGAATCAGGTTCCCGTCACCAAGGCGATCGTGGTTCCCCCGCCGGGTGGACCGGCGGTGGTCGCGGTTCTCGAAAATCGCTTTCTCAACGGCGTGTCGCAGGAAATCGCCCTTTCGACTGCCGCCCAGGGCATCGGCCAGAACACGATCTGGATCAGCCTGATGAACGATCCGGACGCGCTGACCGAGATCGACGACGTGCTCAGGATCCGGCCGATCACCCAGGAGCGCATTCAATCCGAGATGGAGGACCGCCTTCCCGGAATCGATATGCGGACGTCCACCTATTACGTCCAGAACAAGTACGGCCCATTCGGCTACGCCACTGGATATTCCTCGGCGCGCGATCTGTGCTTCTACGCCTGGCAGCGGATCGAGCCGACCGAGAACGCCATCTTCTCGACGAGCGGCCTCGTCTCCATCCGCGTTCGCCTGTGCGAAGCGGGCGCCACCGAAGAGCAACTCCTGCGGGTCATGTACGGCTACACGATTTCCGCGTTCTTCGGCGACCGGGGCTGGAACCCGTATGGAACGCCACCGCCGCCGGCGCCCCAGCTCGGCCAGATCGATGCGCCGATGTATCCGACAGGTGCGGGGATCGTGCCTTTGAACACCACGCCGACCCCGCCGGCCCCGGCCCAGGTCGCGCGGCCACGTCCGTCGACACCGCGATCGAGACCCGCTCCGGCCGCCGCGGACGAGGCGCCCGCCACACAGCCCGCCGCCGACGAGCGCCTGACAGGATTCCCCGTCGTTCCCTTGCCGCCTCCCTGATGGTTGGAAACCAATCCCACCCGCAGGTATTTCCCTGTAGTCGCAACCAAGAAGCCCATTAAGACGTCCGAGCCGCTTTCAATGCTTCCATTGACTGGTACATGACGTAAAGAAAGACCGATCAGGAAAGACGATGATGAGTCAGGGAATCATTGTGGCCTTCTGGGCCGTCGCCTCGGCCATCGTCATTCTTCTCGTCGCGCTTCCGATCAGCCTCCAGGCCCACCTCATCGCCGGTCTCGTCGTGGTGGTGTGCATGATCCTGCTCAAGTTCCTGCGGGCGGAAGGGATCTGGCGCCAGATCGCGCTGGCCTTGGGCACCGCGATCGTGCTGCGCTACGTGTTCTGGYGGACCACCAGCACGCTGCCGCCGATTACCGAGATCGCGAACTACATTCCGGCGTTTCTCCTCTACATCGCCGAGATGTACAGCGTGATGATGCTGTTTCTCAGCCTCTTCGTGGTTTCGAGCCCGCTGCCGCCGCGCAAACCGCCGAAGCTCGATCCGGCCAACCTTCCGACCATCGATGTCTTCGTTCCAAGCTACAACGAAGACGCCGATCTTCTCGCCACGACGCTCGCGGCGGCGCGCGCCATGGATTATCCGCGCGATCGCTTCACGGTCTGGCTGCTCGACGACGGCGGGACGGACGAGAAGTGCCAGTCCAACAATGTTCAGGCGGCAGCGGCAGCGCGCGCACGCCGGGCCGAATTGCACAAGTTGTGCGAGGCGTTGGATTGCCGTTATGTGACGCGCGCGCAGAACCTTCACGCCAAGGCCGGCAATCTCAATAACGGCTTGGAGCATTCCACCGGCGATCTCGTCGTCGTCTTCGATGCCGACCACGCACCGGCGCGCTCATTCCTGCAAGAAACCGTCGGCTATTTCGCGGTCGAGAAAAATCTGTTTCTCGTCCAGACCCCGCACTTCTTCATCAATCCCGATCCGCTCGAGCGCAATCTCGGCACGTTCCAGACCATGCCGTCCGAGAACGAAATGTTCTACGGCATCATTCAGCGTGGCCTCGACAAGTGGAACGCGGCGTTCTTCTGCGGGTCCGCCGCGGTGCTGCGCCGGGAAGCACTTCAGGAAACCAACGGTTTCAGCGGTTTGAGCATCACCGAGGATTGCGAAACCGCGCTCGAACTCCATTCGCGCGGCTGGACCAGCATCTATGTGGACAAGCCGCTGATCGCCGGCTTGCAACCAGAAACCTTCGCGAGCTTCATCGGGCAGCGGTCACGTTGGGCGCAAGGCATGATGCAGATCATGCGCTACCGCTTTCCCCCCCTGAAGCGCGGTCTCAAGCTGTCGCAACGGCTCTGCTACATGTCGAGCGTGCTGTTCTGGCTGTTTCCGTTCACGCGTTGCTTCTTCCTGATCTCGCCGCTCTGCTACCTCTTCTTTTCACTCGAGATCTTCA
>NZ_JBFUKD010000514.1:0-2778 GCF_056401005.1 Microvirga sp. P4_G7
GGGTTTACGTTTAGTAATTAATTACTCTTCGAGGGTAGTCATGTCTATATTCCTGTAGAATTATCTAACAATTATTTAAATTGAAATGCATGGTTGTCGGGTTGTATTCCGCTAAAATCGAGAATTGTAGTGCGAAAACGCACTCAATACATATAATTGTTACTTGATTACATAATTGAAAAGCATACGCTTCCATCGTCTTCCCTGAACGCGATCGCGGTTCGGGTCAGGACGACGGAGGGGCGCAAAATGGTTTTTTCAATCGCAATGGCTTGCGAAGAGTACTTCGACAACACCGGCGGCGGCGGCATTCGTTACGGCGGCACTGGGACGAGCGGCGAGATCAGCGGCAACCCGACGGGCGGTTCCGGGACTGGATCATCTCATCCCGGCGGGTCGGGTGGGTCCGCCGATTCGGGCGGCGAGGTGATACCGAAGGATCTCTACATCGATTTCGAAATAGTGGGTGACCTGTCTCTGCTCAAAATTCCTGACGAATGGGGCGAGCTCGCCGGATCCGAGATCAGTTACCGCGACGACGGCACTGTAATCGTTCGTGCGATGCCGATCTTTCTGTATATCGGCGATGATCCGAGACTCCGCGAGTATTACGCAAACAATACCATTCATGCCGATCCGATCGACCTGACGGACGCTGATCGCGACGGCGTGCTCGATGTCCAATACACCGAAGACGGAACGCAGATCATCACCGCGGCGCCGATCATTCTGCATTTGGGCGATGACGATCCCATGCCGACGCTGATCTTCCTCGCGGATGAAGTTCGCGTCATCGGTGGCGAGCCGCAGGCCGCAGGCGCCGTCATCTTGGTGAACGACCTCGACGTTCACGATGCCAATGGCGTGGAGATTACGACAGGTGCTGGCCCTGTCGAGGACGTACGGCTGACATTGCTCGTCGACCGACCGGACGGTTCGAGCATCGTCAACGGTGGTTTCACCGCGGGTCGTTTCCAACTGGACTTCGACGGCAGCACCGCGACCAATTCCGTGACCGGCCAGGAATATGTGGCGAGCTTCGACATCTTTTCCGGCGAAGCCGCTCCCGTTCGGATTTCGCTCGGGACATCCCGAGGCGACGTCATCGTCGGCTCCGGCAACCTGTTCGGAGGAGGCGGCAACGATTCCCTCAGCAGCCAGAACAGCGGCGTCAATCTCCTGAATGGCGGCGTCGGCAACGACACCTTGGCGGGTGGCGCTGGTGGCGATGTCCTCATCGGCGGCGAGGGCTTCGATACCGCATCGTACAGCCGGGCGGGTTCCGGTGTGGTGGTGAACCTGGCGACGGAATGGGGTTCAGTCGGCGATGCGGCGGGCGATACCTATAGCGGCATCGAGAATGTGTTCGGCTCGGCCCATGGCGACACGCTCACCGGCAACACGGGCGGCAACGTCCTCTCCGGCGGCGCTGGGAACGATACCCTCGAGGGCGGCGCCGGTGGTGATGTTCTCGCCGGCGGCGAGGGCTTCGACGTGGCGTCATATGTCTGGTCCTACTCGGCCGTCATCGTCAATCTGGCGACAGGATACGGCACTGGCGGCGACGCGGCGGGCGACAGCTACAGCAGCATCGAGAACGTGTTCGGCTCGTTCCTGGACGACCAGCTCACCGGTAACGCGGGCGGCAACGTCCTCGTCGGCGGCATCGGAAACGATACGCTGTCCGGCGGCGCCGGTGGCGACGTGCTCAATGGCGAGGCGGGTTTCGACACCGCGTCCTACGCGCGTGCAAATGCCGGCGTCGCCGTCAATCTGGCGACGGGTAGCGGCTCGGCAGGTGAAGCGGCCGGGGACACGCTCACCAGCATCGAGAACGTGTTCGGTTCAGCCTTCGACGACACCCTGTTCGGCGATTCACGGGGCAATGTGCTCTCCGGCGGTGCGGGCAACGACACGCTCGCTGGCGGCGCCGGTGGCGATGTGCTCGCCGGCGAGGCTGGTTTCGATACGGCGTCCTATACGCAAGCGGGCTCCGGCGTCGCCGTGAATTTGGCGACAGGGAGCGGCACGTTGGGCGATGCGACGGGCGACAGCCTCAGCGGTATCGAGAACGTCTTCGGGTCGGCGTTCGACGATCAGTTGACCGGTGACGCGGGCGGCAACGTGCTGTCCGGTGGAGGCGGAGGCGACAGGCTTGCCGGTGGGTTCGGCAACGACCTGCTCATCGGCGAGGGTGGCAGCGACATGTTCGTGTTCAACTCAACATTGAACGCGAGCGGCAATGTCGATCAGATCGCTGACTTCTCCGCGGGAGACAATATTCTGCTCTCGGGTCGGATCTTCAGCTCCCTCACGACGGGCTCTCTGAGCGCCTCGGCGTTCAAGCTGGGGGCGTCCGCCGGCACAGCCGGCGAGCGGATCCTCTACAACAAGGCCACGGGCGATCTGTCGTTCGATGGTGACGGTGCCGGCGGGCTCGCGGCAATCACGTTCGCCAAAGTCGCAGCCAACACCGAGCTCGGCGCWCAGCACTTCCAGGTGCTTGCGGCAACGGACTTCTGGGCCTGACGCGAGCGTCCGTTCCGGATCGCACTCGTCAAAGGGCGTCGCACGGTGTGCGGCGCCCCTTTTTTCACGAGATGCCATATTGTTCGCGAGGGCCGTCGCACACGGCCGGTCGACAGGATGCGCAATCGCTACGCGGCCGCGTCCGCCAGCGCGATGTCGGCGCTCGTCGCTTCCGTCAGCGGTAAGTGGACGAGGACGATCGTGCCGACGCCTTCCTGGCTCTTGATGCGCAACGAACCGCCGTGGAGC
>NZ_JBFUKD010000515.1:0-2775 GCF_056401005.1 Microvirga sp. P4_G7
GAATGGTGTCGGCCATCTGTGCTGCGGTCAGGCGGTCCATGCTGCCGACATCGATCAGCGCTTCGTTGCGCCGGTCGAACTCTGGCAGGTCCTCCTGGTTGAGCACGGCCTCGGAATCGACCGGCGTGACCTTCCCGGCCAGATAAACCCGTGGGCTCTCCGTGTTGAGCCGGTAGATCCACATCCGCCCGGATCCATAGAGCAATTCCGCGTTGTGAGGCCGCGGGAAATGGCGCGGCATCCGCTCGAGCGGCCTGTCGACGACCAGATATTCCAGGCCGAGAAGGTTCGCGAGCCGGCACTTATAACCGCGGAAGGTGGCCGGGAATTGCCGCAGATTGGGATCCTCGGCGTTCTCTCCCGGTCCCACCGCTCGCTCGTAGGCCGCAAGGCGGAGCGGGTTGTAGCCGATGATGTCCTCGATCCCGAACACCATCGACGCGTTCTGCCACGGACCGCGCAGGCCCAGAATCTCGACGCGAGGATAGTCGCCGGCCGCATGCCGCCGTGTGAGCTCGTTCTTGAGGATGCCGAGACCGTGCAATTGTTCGGGCGGCAGGGTCTGGAACACCGCGTAGCGATCCTCGGGCTCGGCATTCAAGGCGGAGGCCGCATGCCGGCCTACGAGTTCCCCGCCCGTCACCAGGACAAGCGCGAGYGTCGCGATGGGACGCCAGCGGCTATCGGCGTCGAAATAGGTGAGTGTCGCGATGGCGAACGCGGCGATACCGAGGCCGATGGCGATCTCGGTGACGGCTGGCGCGACCTGGCCGGCGTTGAGCGCGAAGCTCATGGCGCTGCCGATCGCCGCGACGAAAAGCAGAACGGCGACCGAGGGAAGGGCGACGTGCCAGGAAGCGAATTTCGCCTTGTTGAGGCGGGGGATACCGCCGACGGCGTAACGGTGAGCCAGATAGCCAGCGGCGAAAGCGAGGAAGATATTGATGAGGAAGGTCGCATCCGCAGGACGGCGATAGAGCTTCACACCGGGCAGGTAGTCGAACACCACGCCGAAGCCCGGCGTATAGCGGCCGAGCGCGTAAAGAACGGCGAGAAGGCCGAACACCAGGAAGAAGCGGAATTCCTTCGCGAGGAGGCGTCCGCCGGCGACGCCGTGCCAGAGGAAGAGCAGGGCAGGGATCGTTCCGGCGAAGAGATAGTTCGTCGCCCGATCGGTCCAGGTCCCTTCAGGGACGCTGTGCCAATCCGGTCCCCAATAATCGTATGTCCAGCGCAACGAGCCGAACACGTTGCCGAACAGAACGGTCGCGAGACTCTCCGGTGGGAGGGACCCCATGGCCGCGACCCCGTAGCCGAAACCCGGCCGGGTCGAGGTCGCCAGAAATTGCATGGTCAGGACGATGGGCACGGCCAGCAGCGCACCACCCACGAAGCCCATGAACAGGAGCAGCGGGCCACGCGACTTCAGGTAGGCCAACGGCTTGTCGGCCGTGTAGATGCGGTGCGCCGCGACGGCGATCAAGGTCAGCGCGCAGAGGAAGGCGACTTGATCCCGGCCGATCGTCAGGAAGGCGCCACAGACGGCGAAGAGCAACCCGAAACCGTACGATTTACGGTCGAGCGCCTCTTCGAGAAGCAGAAGAGCGAGCGGGAAGAAGCCGTAGCTCAGGATCATGCCTGTATGCTGGAGCCTGGCCGTCGCCGAGCCTCCGAGCATGAAGACGATCGCAGCGATGACGGCTCCGGCGGGATGCCAGCCGCGGCGACGGAAGAGGGGCACGAAGGCAAGCGCGCCTGGCAGGAAATGGGCAAAGATCACCACATCGAACTGCTCCATCGACGGTTGGCTGACGAGCCAGCCGAAAAGAAGCATGGTCGGGGTGAACAGAAGCGATTGCGGGTCAGCCGCGGACGGGTGGCCGCTGAAATGGTAGGGATTCCAGAGCGGTAGCTCGCCGTGAGCGAGCGCGTCGCTCAGATAGCGAAGCGTCGGGTAGAACTGATTTTTGGAATCCCACGGGACGACGGCGCCGGTCAGCGGCCAGGCAGCCGCCGCCACGGCCCAGACCAGTACGATCAGGAGCAGGGCGATCAGCGTTTGCCTGGACGTCCAAACCGCCGGGGACGTATCAGCCTTCATCAGTTCCGTTGTCATGCGTTGTCAGCGTCGTCCGCCAGGCCAAACCAAGCCCCGCGTGGATCTATCCTCCACACGAAGCTAAAGTGTTGAAGATTTTGGAAATATAAGGGCAAGCCGGCTCCGTTCGCATGGTGGCGATAGGAGTAGCTCTCATTTCCCTTCAGGACCGAAAACCGGCTTGGCGGGCCAGTACGCTCCCCCTATACATGCGCTGCTCGTTTTTGTTGTGCAGCGACAGCCCCGTTGGGACGGTATCGTCCCAACCGCAGAATGACGGCAAGACCGTGGCGGAGAGTTGAACCTCTCTTCGTCCGCGTCCGTCCTCAGCGTGACGATAATCCTTGCATATTAATAGGTCTGGATGAAAGCCCGATGAACGAAAGTCTATCTCGCCTGCAGCGCCGCCGGTCTGTTCCCCCTCGGTGGCTCGGCGATCCGGGGCCGAGCGCGGCAGATCTCGATACCATCCTGTCGGTCGCATCCCGGGTTCCGGACCATGGCAAGCTGACGCCCTGGCGCTTCATCGTCATTGAAGGCGACGCGCGGCAGCGCCTCGGCGAGATTGCGGCGGCTGCCTTCAAGGCCGATCAGCCCGATGCCGACGAAGAGAAGCTCGCGACCGAGCGCAACCGGTTCGCCCAGGCCCCCGTGGTCGTGGCGGTGGTCTCCAGGGT
>NZ_JBFUKD010000516.1:0-2762 GCF_056401005.1 Microvirga sp. P4_G7
GAATATGCGGGACTACTCGCCGCCATCGAAGGACAGGCTCCGCAGGCGGCAAAGGCCTTTGTCGAGGACATCCTTTCGATCGCCGGCATCGCGCGCGTCGGCGGGCGCAGCGCTGGTGAGATTGCCGAGCGCTTCCTTACGCGCGCCGGTAACCGCTCCGGGCTGTCCGAGGATTCCCGTGCGATCCTGGAACGTTACCTCGCCATCGAGGGCGATCCGGACGAGGCCTCTCTCGCGATCAGGACCCTCGCCGACGAAACGGGCCTCGACCTATCGAYGGCCCTCGCCGCTTTCGAGGAACGGACTGGATTCATGGCGGCGCGCGGGCTCGATGTCGGCCGTTTCGCGTTCTCGGCGACTTTTGCTCGCAACCTCGACTATTATACCGGTTTCATCTTCGAGGTTCAGGATCCGCAGCGCGGCGACGCCAAGCCGATCGTCGGTGGCGGTCGGTACGATCGGCTGCTGCAACATCTCGGCGCAAAGGAGGAGATCCCGGCTGTCGGCTGTTCCTTCTGGCTCGATCGTATCGTCGGAAAGCTCTGACATGCCCAATTCCCCACTGATCCTCGCGATCCCCTCAAAGGGCCGCCTGCAAGAGAACGCCGCCGCGTTTTTCGGCCGCGCCGGCCTCGTGTTCACGCAATCGCGCGGTGCGCGGGACTATCGCGGGCGGCTCGCCGGAGTTCCCGACGTCGAGGTGGCCTTTCTATCGGCGTCCGAGATCGTCAACCAGCTTTCGACGGGCGCCGCTCATCTCGGCATCACGGGTGAGGATCTGGTCAGAGAACAGATTCCCGGCGCAGATGACGTCGTCGAACTGCTGACGCCCTTGGGCTTCGGCAATGCCAACGTCGTCGTCGCGGTGCCGCAAGCCTGGATCGACGTGCGCAGCATGGCCGACCTCGACGAGGTCGCCGCCGATCTTCGCGCCCACCATGGCCGCAAGATGCGGGTCGCGACGAAATATGTGAACCTGACGAGGCAGTTCTTCGCCCAGCACGGCATTGCCGATTACCGGATCGTCGAGAGCCTCGGGGCCACCGAAGGGGCACCCAGCGCGGGATCTGCAGAGCTGATCGTCGACATCACGAGCACCGGATCGACGCTGACCGCCAATGCCTTGAAGGTCCTCGACGACGGCGTGATCCTTCGCTCCGAAGCCAATCTCGTGGCATCGCTCACGGCGACTTGGTCGGCGCGTGCCCAGGCTGCCGCGATGGCCGTCCTGACCCGGATCGCGGCCGAGGAAGAGGCGCGGACAAGTCGCGAAGTTCGCGCTTCGCTCCACCCGAACCAGTTGTCGGGGCTGAATGCGCTGGTGCAATCCTCCGGCGCCGCCATGCCCTATGGGCTGCCGCACGGTCGCGAGATTGTGGTTCATTGCAAGGCCAGCGCCGTGTTCGATCTCGTCGCCGGGCTCCAAGCACTGGAGGCGCAGGACATCACGGTCAGAACCTTCGACTATCTGTTCAGGGGCACCAACGCTTTGACCGAAAAGCTGCTCGGGCGGCTGGCCAATGCGTCGAGGTGTCCTTGAACACGCTCTTTCATCCTGGCTTCAGGTTGAATAATGGAACATATGATCGGAAAAGGACCGTGCGGAGGCGTTGCCTCCCGGCACCGGTCCCCTTAAGGTCCCGACACTTTTGGAAGACGAGGGTTACGATGTACGCGCTTCGCATTGCCGCGCTCCTCAGCAGCATTGCCGTCGTTTCGACTGCCTACGCCCAGCAGGCGCCGGTTGGGCGCGAGGCTGCGCCTCCGCGTCGGTTGGAGAACAAGGTCGTCAAGCCGGGGCAAAGGGACAAGGTCTTCCCGCTCGGCTCGTCCTGGCTCGCGGTCAGTCTGAACGGCAAGTCCTTCGGCGGCGACCGGCCGAGCTTCAGCCTCGATGATCAGTTGCGGGCTCGCGGCTTCGGCGGCTGCAATACCTATGCCGCGACCGCCTATCCGCTGCGTGAGCAACACCTCGCCGTCGGACCGCTGGCGATCACCAAGAAGGCCTGCGACAAGGCGGTGATGGCGGCAGAGCACGCCTTCTTCGTCGCCCTGCGGACGTCGGGAAAATGGGACATGCAAGGCCCGAGCCTGATCGTTCAGACCCAATCCGGCGAGCTTCGCTTCGAACGGATGCTCTGAGGCTGGAGTCAGGGCGTCACAAAGAAGGGACGCATCAGAACCTCACTATCTTCTCGGTCAATCGAACGTTCTAGCGCGTTGTGCGAGCACCGTTTCGCTTAGTTTATGCACTGAGCGACCGTCGTTCTACTCGCCGAACAGCTCTGAATGGGAGCCAAGACGCGCCAACCTCAACAGCGGTGAGGGGTCATCTGTCTTTTTGTAGATGAGAACCAAATCCGGCCTAATATGGCAATCTCGGTAGCCATTCCAGATTCCGGCCAGGGGATGATCCCTGTACTTGGCATCAACGATACCGTCGTTCACGAGGACTTCGAGTACGTCGGTAAGAATTTGCGGCCAATTCTTATGGCCCGCTTTCCCTTCCCGCCTGATGTCTTTCTTGAAGCTCGTAGCCTGATCAATCGTCCTCGGCATCAAGCTCCGCCATCATGTCGGCAACGGTAGCGAACTTGCGACCCTTCCCAGCCGCCAGTTCCTCCATGGCTGCCACCGTCTTGGCGTTCGGGACCCTGATCTCGAATGGAAGGGCCTGTTCCGCAACGATCCGCTTCAAGAGCAGCCGGATCGCGTCGGATACGGTCAAGCCCATCTCGGATAGAACCTTGGTTGCCTTATCG
>NZ_JBFUKD010000517.1:0-2758 GCF_056401005.1 Microvirga sp. P4_G7
CGACTATGCATCCGCCCGGTTCTGCAGGGTGCGTCCGCGCGAGCTTCTCATGTTCGGGGAGCGGGCGTGATGGCGCAGAGCCCCAACTTCTTTCGCAAGCCTGCGCCTGCTCGTGAACCGCCACGCGGCCATGAACTGAAGCTCCGGTGCGTGGAATGTGCAGAGCCTGCAAGCTTCGGTGAGGGCTCATGTCTTCATCGCGGCATTGAAGGCACTTGGTGGTGCAGCGATCACGCCCCCGAGCGCCTACGGCATCCGTCTCGTTCCCTTCCCCAAATCGAGAACTCCCCATGAAAATGTTCAGCATCGATGAAATTCAGCGTCCTGCTACTGGCAAACTCTTGGAGCAGATGACCGAGATCATGGGAGATCTCGCATCCATCCAATCGCGAGTTGCCCGGCTGTTGGTCGAGTTCTCGCGCGACGTTCAGAAATCACCAGATCCACAGGGCTCCTCTAACCGCGATCTAAGCGCGGATGGTGAGGCATCCTCGAGCGCAGTTCCGCAAGACGAAGCGCTCCACGCCGGCACAGGTTGCGAGACGCTTGCGGACCATGAGGGCCATATTGCGAAGGGAGCCGGGGAGGATGAGCCCTCGGCTTTGGATCGCCATAGCGACCCGGCTCCCACCGCACCAAAGAAGTCGATGTTCGATCGTGTCCTAGACCTCTATTCACTCGGGTATTCGACATCCACGATCAGTGCAAAGGAAGGAATCTCAGATGCGGCGGTCCGGGTCTATGTAAGCAGAGCGCGCACCTCCAGTGATGCGAGAGTCATACAGGGTGATGCCCATCGCGAAGGCATTCTGGATGCATCGCTTGCCGGTCGTCAGAGGTTCCCTAGTGCCGTGCCGGTGACGATCCGGCCGAAGGCAGCCGACCAGGCATCGCTCGTCATTGAGGTCGCTCCCCCAAACACGAAACTGGTCGCATCCCGAACACTCGTAGCCGACGAAGGCACGATGACCGTTCACGGTCCGCTTGGTTCGATCCAGATGCCGAAGGCGACGGTCAAGATCCTTGCCAGAATGGCGGCAGGCGAGGGCGGACTCTACGACACCGAGACGTTGCGGGAGATCGGGGACTTCCCTACCATCCGGTCGGTCAACGATCATTTTGCGATGATCAAGCCGCGGCTGCAGGCGATCGGCGTCGACTTGGTTTCCGCTGGTCGCGAGATGTTCCGCGTCCGACGGGTCGAGGCGTGAGATGGCGCAAAACACGTCGCACGCCGTCATGGCTCAACGCGCTGAGCCACACGACTCTCTCGACTTCTTCCCAACGCCACCCTGGGCAACCAGAGCGTTATGCAATTGGATCGAGGGCAATGTCGGCTCACTCGATCGAAGTATGGCTTGGGAACCGGCGTGTGGACAGGGGCACATGGCCCGGCCGCTGAGCGAGTATTTCCATTTCGTGCTCGCCACCGATGTCCACGATTACGGATGGGGCGAGGTCTGCGATTTCCTTTTTCCGAACGACTATGCCGAGGCGGATTGGGACTGGGTCATCACCAATCCTCCATTCCGACTTGCCGAACAGTTTGTCATTCGGGCTCTCAAATTGGGAACGCTCGGTGTCGCAATGCTTGTTCGCACAGCGTTCCTCGAAGGCGGCGGTCGTCACAAAAATCTGTTCTCTGTGCATCGACCCTACGCAATCCTTCAGTTTGCTGAGCGTGTGCCAATGCACAAGGGACGCTTGGACCCAAACGGATCCACTGCAACAGCCTATTGCTGGATCATATGGCGACATGGCTTTGATGTCCCAACGATTTTCGATTGGATTGCGCCATCCCGTCGTTCGCTTGAACGCGCGGGCGACTACGAGGTTTTGGCATGAGCCCGATCGACGTTTTCGACGAATACCAGATCGAGTTCGAAAGCTGGCGCGAGAGCATCAAGCCTGTCCCGGTCATGGACAACGACCAATCGACGTTCGAAGACACGAAAGGCTCGGAGTGATGGCGGGAGAACAGAGACGTTCTGCCCGTGAAGARCTCGGGCTACCTGAGCCGCGCCCGATGCCGGCGAATGTCGACGTCGAGCAGGCCGTCCTCGGATCGCTCTTGCTCAACAACGATTGCTTTGCGCGGTGCGCTGACATTCTCACGCCGGAGTGCTTCTTCGAGGATCTGCATMGGCGAATATTCGAGGTCATTGCCTCGCTGATCCCGCAGGGCAAGACGGCCAAGGCGATCACGCTGAAGACTTTCCTCGGAGACGCGGACCTCGGGGGCGTGACCGTTGGCGAGTATCTTGCGCGGCTTCAGAAGGACGCCGCCATGCCGGCGCAGGTCCGGGACTACTCGACGATCTTGAATGACCTTCGCGTCCGTCGGGAGATGATCTCGATCGCCTTGGACATGCARGACCTTGCCTATGCCAGTCCGCCYGATGCGACATCGAAAATGCTGGTCGATGGCTCGATCGATAAGCTTGCCGGATTGCGRTCCACGCCCGGTGAGTTGTCCGAGTTTGAGGACTTCTCCGATGCGGCGGGCCGTGCCATTCGTTCCGCCGAAGAGGYGTATCGCAGCGGCGGCGCACTCGTTGGTGTGTCCACTGGAATCCCAAAGCTGGACGACGCCTTGGGCGGTCTCCAGAAATCCGACCTCCTTATCCTCGCGGGACGACCGGCTATGGGTAAGACATCGCTCGCGACCAACATCGCCTTCAACGTCGCGCGAGACTTAGCGGAACGTCGGTCGCGAGGGGAAAAGACCGGCGTGGTCGGGTTCAACTCCCTCGAGATG
>NZ_JBFUKD010000518.1:0-2742 GCF_056401005.1 Microvirga sp. P4_G7
CTGTTGACCGAATTGGCCCTACGCCACCCCAAGCTCGAGATCGACGCCGCCTATAGCGACCGGTTCGTCGATCTCATCGGCGAGCGGTTCGACGCGGCCATCCGCCTAGGCACGTTGAAGGATTCGACCCTCGTCAGCCGACGGATAGCGCCGCTGCGAGCGGTCGTGGTGGCAAGCCCCGCCTATCTCGCGGAGCATGGAAGGCCCAAGGTGCCGGAGGATCTCATCGACCACCGCTGCCTCGTCTACACGGGCACGTCGGAGCGCGAGAACTGGCGCTTTCGCGTCGGCAAGCGCTGGGTCTCCGTGCGCGCGCACGGACCGTTTCGATCCGACAGCGGTGAATCTCTCCTCGACGGCGCCATTGCCGGCCTCGGCATCACCGTCTTGCCGACGTTCCTGGCATCCGACGCAATCGAAAGCGGCGCGCTCGAGGTGATCCTCTTCGATTATCCGATGCCGGAGGGTGGCCTTCACGTCGTTCGCCCACCGGGCGCGCACGTGCCGAGCAAGGTACGGGTCCTGATCGATCTGCTCGTCGAGCGCTTCGGTGGCGAGCCCTATTGGGACGGGTGTCAGATGAAGGTCATCGCCATGGAGAAGGCAGCGGGTCAGAAATCCCGTGGCGGATAGAGGTGCGTCTGTCCGCGATAGTCGGTGATAGTGCAGGCGCCGTCTTCCCCGGCTTCGACCGCACCCTGTCCAAGCGGCGCCTTGCCGTATCCGCCGGGGATGTCGAGCACATAGGTCGGTTGACACAATCCTGAAATGCGACCGCGCAAGCCCGCAACGAGCGCCTGCCCCTCCGCGATTGAGAGACGGAAATGCTCTGTTCCGGGAGCCAGATCCGGATGGTGCAGGTAATAGGGCTTAATGCGGTTTTCGACGAAGCTCCGCATGAGTGCGGCCAGCGTATCCGGATCGTCGTTCACGCCACGTAACAGCACCGATTGGCTGACCAGGGCGATACCCGCATCGGCAAGTCGCGCACACGCCGCACGAGCCTCGGCAGCAAACTCGCGTGRGTGATTGGCGTGCACCGCGACGTAGGTCGTTTTACCCGATGCCATCAGCGCCGCGATCAGCTCGCCGTTGACGTGATTGGGATCGACAACGGGCACGCGGGTGTGAAAACGAACGACCTTCACGTGATCGATCCGCGCCAAGCGCTCCATGATCTCGGCAAGGCGACGCGGCGACAACACCAAAGGGTCTCCGCCGGTGAGAATGACCTCCCAGATCTCGGGTCGAGACGCGATATAGGCGAAGGCGCGATCCATCGCCTCCGGGGACAGGGTGCCGAGCCCTTGCGGTCCGACCATTTCGCGACGGAAGCAGAAGCGGCAATAGACCGGACAGACATGCACCGCCTTGAGGAGCACCCGGTCGGGATAGCGGTGGACGATACCCTCGACAGGGCTATGGGCGAGGTCCCCGATAGGATCGGCGCGCTCCTCCGCGCGCTGGCTCAGTTCGGCCGCATCCGGAAGAAATTGTCGCGCAATCGGATCATGGGGATCGTTGCGATCGATCAGTCCGGCAATGACGGGGCTGATGGCGATGGCGTAGCGCTCTGCAACGTGCTCGATCTCCGCGAGGCGGGCAGGGGAGAGCAATCCTCCATCGACAAGGTCGCGGGCGGTCCTGAGGGTGCGCTCGCTCATCGCACGGTCTCCGGAACGGGCGCCCACAGAACCTGATCGATCCGTGCGGCGCCGGTGGCGAGCATCACGAGACGGTCGAAGCCGAGAGCGATCCCGCTCGCCTCCGGCATCTCTGCCAAAGCGGCGAGAAATTCCTCGTCGAGCGGATATGTTTCCCCATAGACACGCATCTTCTCGATCATTTCATCCTGGAAGCGGCGGCGCTGTTCTTCTGCATCGGTCAACTCGCCGAAAGCGTTGGCGAGCTCCACGCCGCATGCATAGAGTTCGAAGCGCTCCGCCACCCGCGGATCCCGAGCCGACCGGCGTGCCAGAGCCGCCTCGACGACCGGGTATTCGTCGAGAATCGTGGCGCGGCCATGGCCGAGTCGCGGCTCAACCTTTTCCACGATGACCCGGCTGAACAGGTCGGACCAGGTATCGTCCCCGGCAACCCGCAACCCGGCCGCCGTCAGCGCCGCAGCCAACCTGTCGCGATCGGTTTTCCCGTTGTCGTCGATGGTGGCGAGGAGGTCGATGCCGGCATAGCGCCGGAATGCCTCCGCGACGCTCAGGCGCTCCGGCGCCTGGCGGGGATCGCAGGTGAGCCCACGGAAGGAGAGGATTCTCGCACCCGCCCGGTCGACAGCCAGCCGGAGCAGCTCTCCGCAATCCTCCATCAGGGTCTCGTAGGTTTCTCCGGCTCGATACCATTCGAGCATCGTGAACTCGGGATGGTGTAAGGGGCCGCGTTCCCGGTTTCGGTAGACGTGGGCGAACGCGTAGAGGCGACGCTCTCCGGCGACGAGCAGTTTTTTGCAGGCGAATTCCGGGGAGGTGTGGAGAAAAAGCGGGCTGCGGCTGCCGTCCGTCGCGATCGCTTCCGTTGCAAAGGCATGCAGATGCGCCTCGTTGCCGGGGGAGACCTGCAGCGTCGCCGGATCGACCTCGATGAAGTCCCGATCGTCGAAAAAGTCGCGGAACGCGGCCTGAATCCGGTTTCTCGTCAGGAGAAAGGGGCGTCTGTCCGCGTGGACGTGCGGCATCCACCAAGGCGATGGGGCGGGCATGAAGTGGCGTCGTCCTAAAAGTTCTACAG
>NZ_JBFUKD010000519.1:0-2739 GCF_056401005.1 Microvirga sp. P4_G7
GAGAAGCCCCGCGAGACCAAGATTGGGATGCTCGCGGACGATGGGCGGCACGAGGGTGATGACGACGGCATAGGCAAATCCCGACACCGCCCAGAATCTACCGGCGCTTCCGCGCGCCAGTAGCGCGAGCACGACGAGCGTGCCGGCGCATACGGCGACGAAGGTCATGAACGAAGCGTCCCGGAGCAGAAGCGCCGTCAGCACCACGAGACCGACGCCAGCCACAGCCTGCACGGGAAGGCGCGGCTCCACCCGCGTCATGCTGGTCCATTCGAAGGCGATGGCGAGACCCGCCGCCAACCAGAACAGAGCGAACGCCCATCCGCCCTGCCAAGCTGCCGCAAGGGCGATCGGGATGAGAACGATGGCCGATGCGACGCGTTTGGCGAGCTCGCTCGCGCCCGCGGGTACTTGTGCTGCTGGCTTGGACGCTGCGTCTTTTTCAACCGCCATGATCAGACGGCCCGCGCGCTGAGGCCGCCGAAGCGACGATCGCGCCTGCGATACTCATCGACCGCCGCACGAAAAGTGGCGTCGTCGAAATCGGGCCAGAAATCCGGGATGAAGACGAACTCGGAATACGCAGTCTGCCACGTCAGAAAGTTGGAAACCCGCTGCTCGCCCGACGTCCGGATGACGAGATCGGGATCGGGAATGCCATGGGTGTCGAGGTGTGCTTCGATCGAATCGACGTCGATGGAAGCCGGATCGACCTCCCCCGCCCTGACCTTTTCGGCCAGCACCCGCATGGCCCGGGCGATTTCCTGGCGACCGCCGTAATTGAACGCGATGACGAGCGTGAGGGCCGTGTTCTCGCGCGTAAGATCCTCGGCTTCCTTGAGAAGACCACAGATATCGGCGGAAAGACCTTCCCGTTCGCCGATGATGCGAACGCGGACATTGTTGGCGTGAAGGTCGGCGAGGTCATGCCGAACGAAGCGCTTCAGGAGCCCCATCAGGTCGGCGACTTCCTGAGCCGGGCGTCGCCAGTTCTCGGACGAGAAGCTGTACACGGTGAGATAGCGAATGCCCTGCTCGATGGCGCTCCGGACAGCCCGTCGGATGGCCTCGACGCCGCGCCGGTGCCCCTCGAAGCGAGGCAACCCGCGTTTCGCAGCCCAGCGGCCGTTCCCGTCCATGATGATGGCGACATGCGCCGGGGCTTCCCCGGGCGTATCGCGGAGAGCAAAGGATGGCACCGACAGCTTGGCTTCTCCGCTCATTGGACCCATTTCGATGCACGCAGCGCCTCAGACGTGCATGATCTCCTTTTCCTTCGCCGCGACAAGAGAGTCGACCTCGGAGACGAACTGATCGGTGGCTTTTTGCACCTGATCCGCATGACGCTTGCTGTCGTCTTCGCTGATCGAGCTGTCCTTCTCGAGCTTCTTGAGGAGATCGAGGCCGTCCCGGCGCACGTGGCGGACCGCGATGCGGGCTTCCTCGGCGTACTTGTGCGAGACCTTCACCATCTCCTTGCGGCGCTGCTCGTTCATCTCCGGGATGCGCAGGCGAATCACCTGCCCTTCCGTCTGGGGGTTCAGACCCAGATCCGATTCCCGAATGGCCTTCTCCACCGCCGCGACCATCCCGCGATCCCAAACCTGAACGCTGAGAAGACGCGGCTCGGGAACGCTCACGGTCGCCACTTGCACGATCGGCATCGCCGAGCCGTAGGCATCGACCTGGATCGGATCGAGCAGGTTGGGCGAGGCGCGCCCGGTGCGCAGGCTCGCGAGATCATTCTTGAAAGCGTTGATCGCGCCCTGCATGCGGCGCTTGACATCACCAAGGTCGAAGGTCGTGGTCATGGTGTCTTTCCCTTACTCGAACTTTGGAAACGGGCTTACGCTTCCCGGACCCCTGCATCAAGGGGCGACGATCGTGGATGGCTGGCTGCCCTGAAGGATCGCGGTGACCGAGCTCGGGGCGTGAACCGAGCCGACGATGATCGGCAGACGGCTCTCGCGCGCAAGAGCGAAGGCTGCGGTATCCATTACTTTCAGGTCTCTTGAAATGGCTTCGTCGTGGGTCAGCCGATCGAACCTGACCGCCGTCGGGTCCTTCTTCGGATCGGCCGAATAGACGCCGTCCACCTGGGTGGCCTTGAGCACCGCATCGCAACGAAGCTCCGCCGCGCGCAGAACGGCAGCGGTGTCAGTGGTGAAGAACGGGTTGCCGGTACCGCCGGCGAGGACGATCACCTGGCCCTTGTCCATGTGGTGCAGAGCGGGCTGGCGGGCATAGGTCTCGCAAATGGTCGGCATCGACACGGCCGACATCGTGCGGGCGAAAACCCCGGCAGCATTCAAGGCGGTTTCGATCGCGAGCGAGTTCATCACCGTGCCGAGCATGCCCATGGAATCCGCCGTCGGACGATCGATCCAACCGGCCGAGCTCATGCGGGCACCGCGGATGATGTTGCCACCGCCGATCACGAGAGCGATCTCGAAGCCGGCGCGGGTGGCGTTCGCGAGGTCCTTGGCCAACCCCGACAGGATCTGCGGGTCGAGCCAATAACCGTCGGGAGCCATCAAAGCCTCCCCCGAGAGCTTCACCAGAATGCGCCGGTATCGTGCCACTGCGGACCTCTTTTGTTGTTTCGATGCCTCTCATGAAAACGGCGGCTGAAGCGCCGCCGTTTTCCCGTCTGTGTTCGTTAGGCTTTTCCGCCCGCCGCCGCCGCGACTTCCGCGGCGAAATCCGGAGCTTCTTCTTTTTCGATGCCCTCGCCGAGAG
>NZ_JBFUKD010000520.1:0-2739 GCF_056401005.1 Microvirga sp. P4_G7
ACATGATTCCAGTGGTCAGGGACGTGTCCTTTGCCATCGCACCGGGGGAAACTTTGGCGATCGTCGGTGAGTCGGGCTCCGGAAAATCGGTCACCAGCCTCGCAGTAATGGGATTGCTCCCGGCAGGAAGTGGCAGGATCCTGTCCGGGTCGGTTCTCTGGCGGGGCGATGAAGTACCCATCGATCTCGCCACCGCCGACCGTGAGGCGCAACGTGCTCTGCGCGGCTGCGATATGGCGATGATCTTTCAAGAACCGATGACGTCCTTGAATCCGCTCTACACCGTTGGGGAGCAGATCGCCGAGGCTGTTCGGTTTCATATGCATCTTGGTCGAAAGGCCGCTCTCGACCGCGCGGCCGAGATGCTCGACCTCGTCGGCATTCCCGAGCCGCGCCGCCGGCTCGATAACTATCCGCACGAAATGTCGGGAGGGATGCGGCAACGCATCATGATTGCGCTGGCGCTGGCGTGCAATCCGCGTCTGCTGATCGCCGACGAGCCGACCACGGCGCTCGACGTCACGATCCAGGCCCAGATCCTCGATCTCCTCGCACGACTGCAACGAGAACTTCGCATGGCTGTTCTCTTCATCACGCACGATCTCGGTGTCGTCGCGGATATCGCAGACCGGGTCGCTGTGATGTATGGCGGCGAGATCGTAGAAATGGGAACGACCGCCGACATCATCGACAATCCACGGCACCCCTACACGCGCGGCCTTCTTGCCGCGCGGCCAATGCCTGCACTCAAGAGCGAGCGTCCGCACCGACTACGCGTATTGCCGGGACAGGTTCCCGAGCCGCGTGCCTTGCCGCAGGGATGTATATTCCATCCGCGCTGCTTTGCGTTTGAGCCCGGCATCTGTGATGTTTCTCATCCCACCCTCACAGCAGACGCCACCCGGGCAGTGCGGTGCGTCCGGTGGCGGGACATCGCTCGGAGTGATCTGACTCACGCGGAGAGCGCAGCATGAACGCGCCTCTTCTGCAAGTTCAGCAGCTTCGCAAGCACTTTCCTCTGGGTGGAAGGCGAATATTTGGGGGATCCAAGGGCTCTATCAAAGCCGTCGATGGCGTCTCTTTTGATGTCGAGCGAAACGAAGTTCTCGGTCTTGTCGGCGAGTCCGGATCCGGCAAGAGCACGATAGGTCGTGCCATCGTCGGCTTGTCTCCGCCCACGTCGGGCACGATTCTATTCGAAGGAGCGGACCTCAAGGAGGGACTTGCGCAGAAGCGAAACGATGTGCGGCGACGAATTCAAATGGTCTTCCAGGATCCGTTCTCGTCTCTGAACCCGCGGCAGACGGTTGAGGACATCGTTGCCGAAGGATTGATCATCCATGATCTCGCGAAGGATGGTGAGAGCCGACGGCGTCGCGTGCGTGAGCTTCTGGAGCTCGTCAACCTTCCTGCATCGGCAGCCGGTCGGTATCCTCATGAGTTTTCAGGCGGTCAGCGTCAGCGCATTGGCATCGCCCGCGCACTGTCGGCGGAGCCGAGCCTGATTGTGGCAGACGAGGCGGTCTCCGCCCTCGACGTCTCCGTTCAGGCGCAGGTGATCAACCTGTTCGAGGACCTCAGAGAGCATCTTGGTCTTACGCTCATTTTCATTGCCCACGATCTATCCGTCGTCCAGCACATCAGCGATCGCATCGCGGTGCTTTATCTTGGACGTGTGATGGAGATTGCGTCGTCCGATCAGCTCTTCACGGATTCCCGCCATCCCTACAGCAGGGCATTGCTGTCCGGCGTTGCCGGAGAGCGGCGGCGTCTTGGCGACCGGCGCATCGCCTTGTCGGGTGAGATTCCGAGCCCCATCAATCCGCCGTCCGGCTGCGTCTTCCGGACCCGGTGCCCCTACGCCCTTCCAGCATGCGCGCAATCGATCCCCGATCTTCGACCCGTTGCGCTCGGGCATGCGAAGGCCTGTATCCGAGACGACATTTGAGTGCGCTCAAGCGCGATGAACACCTGAGCAAGGAATGAGACGTCCATGAAGATCGTCGATATGAAAGTGCGCTGTGTCGCGATCCCCCTCACGTGCATGCTGCGCCATAACACAGGAGTTCATCCTGGATATTTCTTGCGCACGATCTTGGAGCTCGTCACCGATGACGGCCTGATCGGCCTAGGGGAGGTGGGCGGTGGTGACCAGCGCGGTGCGTTGATGAAACTGAAGTCGCGCGTCGTCGGCATCGATCCATTCCATCTTGAGACGATCAAGCTCGCGACGCTGCGTTCGGTCTATTACATGTCCAATGCGCGCCTCTATGCGGCGATTGAAATGGCGTGCCTGGACATTCAGGGAAAAGCGCTCGGTCGTCCCGTGTCCGATCTCTTGGGGGGACGCGTCCGCGACCGGATTCCGATGATAGGCTATTTGTTCTGGCGCTATGACCGGCCGGGCGGTGGGGATGACAGTCGCGCTGAAGACCTTGCCGATTATTGCGAGGAGTTGCGGGAAACACTTGGCATCACGTCGATGAAGCTCAAGGCCGGTGTCCTCGATCCCTTCGAGGAGGCCAGGGTTCTAGAGCTCTGCCGGGAAAGGCTCGGCGATCGGTTTGGCCTCCGAATCGATCCAAACGGCGTCTGGTCCGTGCAGACCGCGACACGGGTCGGTCAGCGTCTCGAGCCACTCGGAATCGAGTATTTCGAAGATCCCTCATGGGGTCTCGAAGGGAATGCGGCGGTACGGTCCGCGGTGCGCATTCCCATCGCGACCAACATGTACCCCGC
>NZ_JBFUKD010000521.1:0-2733 GCF_056401005.1 Microvirga sp. P4_G7
GTTCCGTATCGATAATGGCGCCGGTGATCGTATCCTGGGGATAGAGCGCCGCCAACCGACGCACGAGATTCTCCAATTCGCGGACATTGCCCGGCCAGCGATAGCGCTTCAGGCGATCCATCGCCTCGACGTCGAGCTGCTTGCGCGACAGGCCTTCCTTCTCGACCAGCGCGAAGAAATGCCGGGCAAGATCCGGAATGTCCTCCACACGTTCGCGCAACGGAGGCAGACGCAAGGGAACCACGTTGAGCCGGAAGAATAGATCTTCGCGGAACAGCCCTTGCTGAATGAGGACGCGCAGATCCTTGTTGGTGGCGGCAACGATCCGGACATTGGTCTTGATCGGCACGCGCCCGCCGACGGTCGTGTATTCACCTTGCTGGAGAACGCGCAGCAGCCTGGTCTGCGCTTCCATCGGCATGTCGCCGATCTCGTCGAGAAACAGCGTGCCGCCCTCCGCCTGTTCGAAGCGGCCGGTGTTGCGGGAGGTGGCGCCCGTAAAGGCGCCCTTCTCGTGACCGAACAGTTCCGACTCGATCAGCTCGCGCGGGATCGCGGCCATGTTGACGGCGACGAACGGACCCTGGCGACGCTTGCCGTAATCGTGCAGCGCCCGCGCGACGAGTTCCTTGCCCGTCCCGGATTCACCCGTGATCATCACGGTCAGATCGGTCGGCATCAGGCGCGCCAGGGAGCGATAGATCTCCTGCATGGCGGCCGAGCGACCGACGAGCGGGATCTCCTCGCTGTCGACCGGTTGTGGAGCGCTGGAGACCGTCCGCGGCCGCGACAAAGCGCGTCCGACGACACCGACGAGCTCCTTCAAGTCGAATGGCTTCGGCAGATACTCGTAGGCGCCCCGTTCCGACGCCTTGATCGCCGTCATGAACGTGTTCTGCGCGCTCATGACGATGATGGGCAGGTCGGGACGAAGCTTCTTGATGCGTGGCAGAAGGTCGAAGGCGTTCTCGTCTGGCATCACGACGTCAGTGATGATGAGATCGCCGTCGCCTTGCGCCACCCATCTCCACAACGTGGCGGCGTTGCTGGTCGAACGTACTTCGTAGCCGGCGCGAGAGAGGGCTTGGTTCAGGACCGTTCGAATGGCGGCATCGTCATCCGCGAGCAGGATTTGTCCGCTGGGCATGGTCGGTCCTCAATTTTCCGAACCGCGCCCGTCGTCGGCGCGGTGCATGGGCAACAGAATTCGAAATGTGGTGCGACGTGGAGCGGGATCGCATTCGATGATCCCCCCGTGGTCGCCGACAATCTTGGCGACGAGTGCGAGGCCGAGCCCGCTTCCTTGCGCCTTGGTGGTGACGAAGGGATCGAAAAGATCGCCCACGAGATCGGACGGGATGCCGGGACCGTTGTCGCGGATCGTCACCTCGATCGGCAGGCTCACGCGCTCGCGGGAGCCCGGAACCTGCAAACGGACACCAGTCCGGAACGCGGTGCCGAGGGCGATCTCGCCATCCGGATTGTCGCCGCCGATCGCCTCCGCAGCATTCTTGACGAGATTGAGAATAACCTGAATGAGCTGATCGCGATTGCCTAGAACCGGCGGCAGCGAAGGGTCGTAGTTCTCCACGAACCGGATGTGACGCGCAAAGCCCGATTGGGCGAGGCGTTTGACGTGATCGAGCACGCCGTGGACGTTGACGGGTCCGCGTTCGACGGGGCGCTCCTCGCCGAACAGCTCCATGCGCTCGACGAGTTTCACGATCCTGTCCGTCTCGTCGCAGATCAGGCGCGTCAGCAGTCGATCGTCTTCGTCCGCCGATTGCTCGAGAAGTTGCGCAGCGCCGCGAATGCCGGAGAGCGGGTTCTTGATCTCATGGGCAAGGACGGCGCCGAGCGCGGTGATGGAACGGGCGGCGCCACGATGGGTCAGTTGGCGATCCATCTTCTCGGCGATGGTGCGCTCCTGGAACATGATGACGACGTCGTCCGCGCCGTCGCCGAGAGGGGTCGCGAACACGTCGACGATGCGCTCCGACCCGATCCGCGGCGAGCCGATGTCGATGCGGTGCTCGCTGACGACCGAACCGCGCTGACGCACGTCCTCGATGAGCGCGATCACCGGAGAACCGTAGGGCACGAAATCGCCCAAGCGGTGGCGCTGCATGACGCGAAGGCTCATGTCGAAGAAGACCTCCGCCGCCGAGTTGGCGTGAAGGACACGATCTTCGGCGCCGATGGTCAGAACCGGCAGCGGCAACGCATTCATGATCAGATCGTTGAGGTTTCCCATCACGCGGCCTCACGCGTCGGGCGGGCGTAGACGTCCCGCAGCATGCGTGTGACGTCGTGAGGCGCTTCGCTCGTCACGAGGGACATGCGCAACGCGGGATCGACATCGAAGCCCGATGCGGCGGCGACTTCGGCATAGCCCGCGAGGTGTTTTCGCGCGTGGCGAATGCCCACCTCTCTGCCGTACAGGGCGAGCAGCCCCTCGTAATGTTCGATGGCGATCTCGGCTTTGGCGGCTGGCAGCGGGTCGGGAACGATACGCCCCTGCAGGGCCGCGCCGATCTGGCCGACGAGCCAGGGCCGGCCGAGGGCCGAACGGCCGATCATCACGGCTTGCGCGCCCGAGGCCGCGAGGCAGCGGCGCGCATCGTCGGTCGATCCGACGTCGCCGTTGGCGATCACTGGAATCGTCACCGCATCCACGACGGGCCGGATCGCAGACCAATCGGCTTGGCCTTTGTAGAATTGCTGCCGCGTGCG
>NZ_JBFUKD010000522.1:0-2728 GCF_056401005.1 Microvirga sp. P4_G7
CAGATCGGGAGACGCCTTCGTTTGGTACTGTGAAGCGCGCATGAAATCGGTTGCCATCATGGCCGTCATATCAAGCGACGAGAAAAAGGCGCGCCAGCTGTCCTTGATATCGTGGTCGAAGGCGGCCCAGATCGGCTGTCGTCCCTGCAGAGCRCACGCGGTGCACATAGGATGTCCCTTCCATCGCCGGCCGAACGGTACGTCCGGAGACGACGATGCGCACCGTGGCAATGGATAGGCCGCGACCGACGAGACCCCTTCCCAAGTAGGCCCCACACCGCTCAGGCGGGCGATTTCCTCTCACATCTCTGTGAAACGTCGCTGCTTCTCAGCGGCTCTGCGGGGTCCCGAGAAGCAAATGGTCGATGCGGGTCCGGGCCCCCCAGCAAAACGCGAGCTTTTCCCGAGCCCAGAGGATCAGACGAACACGAAGTCGTCCGCGGCGAGGTTGGACCGCGAATAGTTCTGGATGATGAGACTGAAGCTACCCCGTTCGATCACCACGTCGGCCCCGGACTGGTAGGCGACGGCCTGCACCGCCGAGAAACTGCTGAACAGGCTCGAGAGAAATTGAATCTGCTCATCGGATGTGAAGTCGACGATGGTGCATTGCCGTGACGCGGGCGCGATCCAAAACGTGTCTCGATCCGCGCCACCGCTCAAGCGCGTCGCGACGCCGTCGCCGATGAAGAAATCATTGCCGGCACCGCCGTAGAGCTGATCCGTTCCAGCGGAACCATTGAGATAGTCGTTGCCGTCGCCACCTTGGAGCACGTCATTCCCATTTTGGCCAAACAGGAGATCATGCCCGCCGGAACCGTAAATCACGTCGTTGCCGTCGCCACCGTAGACGGAGTCGTTTCCAAACCCGCCGTCTGCAGTGTCATTGTCCTGCGCCCCGTCGATGACGTCGTTTCCGTCGCCTCCGTCGAGATGGTCCTCATTTCGTCCCCCATCGAGGGAATCGTTGCCGTCACCTCCATAGAGGCTGTCGCGGCCGAGACCGCCTGTCACCGTGTCATTTCCGCCGTTACCCTTCAGGGTGTTGGCCGCCGCGTTTCCGACGATCTTGTCGTTACCCGAACCGGCCCATGCATTCTCGATCAGGGAGCGCGCGTCCCCGTCGAATTGAAATGCATTATAGATATTCCCGTGTGCGTAGACGCTTGAGCTCTTCTTCGCGAGCTGTGCGTCGGAGAACCGGACCGCCCCACCCGGCGAGAGGTCGATGGTCGCGTTCGAACCGTAATTCGTGAGGTCGAACGTGTCCGTGCCACCGCCGTCCCATACGGTGGCGAAGATATAGTTTCGCGCGGGCGTCCCTTGACCGATGCCGTTGATGAAGGACTCGCCCGTTTCGGACGACCAACGATAGACGGTATTGCCGCCGTTCGTCGTAAAGTCTGCTCCATAGAGCGCCTGCAACGCAGCAATGTCGTATTGCATGTAGGTGTAAGGACGATCGCCGAACCCGCCGTAGGACATCACGGTATATTCGGGCGAGTCGTGCGCCGCACTCATCGTCGGCAGATTGCCGCCCGAATCGTGCGGATGCTTCAATCCAAGCACGTGGCCCAGTTCATGCATGGTCACGTAGTAGCTGTACTTACCTGGCGCGCCGCTTTCCTGCACGAGCCACGCGTCGCCGTTGTAAATCGCAAGGCCGGGGTAGTATCCGTGGCTTCGATTGATGGTGCTGCCCGGATTGAAACCGCTGATCTGCAAATCGCCGCCACCACGTCCCGCGTATTGCAGATTGAGGTTTGTGAACCCCTCCACCGACGTCATCTTGATCGCCTGGCCCCCGCTGTAAGGGGTGTAACCTTCCAGGATTTGTCTCACCGCTTGTTCGGTGTCGAACGTCAAGCCCCTAAAGCCCGAGGCGCTTGGGTTGATCCATTGATAGTCCGATCGGGAATCGGGAAATGCGTAAGTTAGATTCGACTTGTTCCACTGCGAGCCGGACAGCACCGCGAGCACGTCCCGATCCGGTGTGTTGGGAATATTGAAACGAACGCCGGGAACCGAATATGGCGCAATGCTGGCGAGTGTCGAAAAAAGCCCAATCGGCGATCCCGACACATTGTTGGAGATCCAGTCTCGCGCATCGTCGACGCGGTCTGCGACCCAGTCGACAACGCTGTCCCACGGAGCTGCTGCGGCCATGGACGCGGGCTCTATTTCCCATGTGCCGGCCTCCCGTTGAAGAGGTGTCCCGTCTGCTCCCCATCCAAGCGATGAGGCGCCCTCCCTGAGATCGTGTCCGAAGCTTGCCCAAGATGTCGTTCCGACCCGACCGACGCAGGAAAGGCACATGATCATGTTCCTTATGGACTCAGCGATGTTACAACATCACATTAACCCTTCTCCGTCAACTGCTCCGGTTCGTTGGTCAACGGTCGCGGACAGGGTGCGCCGTTGGCCCGGCGAGGCGAGTATGGCTGTGCGCCCGCTGACGAAATCTCGTGAATTTGTCGGTCGGAACTGATACACGGCGCCGTATTAGAACAGATCCATTGCGACAAGAGAGCCGCTATGACCGCGCCAAAATCCGATTTCCTCAAGGTGCTCACGGAGCGCGGGTTCATCCATCAGACTTCGGATTTCGAGGGTTTGGACGCCGCTGCGCTGGAGAGGCGTCTCACGACCTATGTCGGATACGATTGCACCGGCCCGTCGCTGCATGTCGGCCATCTCTTGTCGATCATGATGTTGCACTGGCTGCAGA
>NZ_JBFUKD010000523.1:0-2727 GCF_056401005.1 Microvirga sp. P4_G7
GCTTCACCCCCCTCTGGCGGGGTTGGCCCCGTCCTTGGCATGTGGGCATTCTCTGGGACGTCGACGATCGATTCGCGCGGCCGCTCCTCGACGGACTGTCCGCCGAGGCCGGCTTGGTGGTGGGTGACAACGAGCCTTATGACGGGGCGCKTGCGGGTGATACGATCGACCGGCACGCGACCCTCGCCGGGTTTGCCAATGCCCTCGTCGAGATTCGTCAGGATCTGATCGCGACGGACGAGGGGGCGGAGGAATGGGCGGAACGGTTTGCCCGTCTTCTCCAACCGCTCGTCGAACAGCCGTCCCTGCGGAGCCCGAAGCCTCACGCGTCGAGAACCAGGGACCGTTTGCGTCGCCGTTGAAGGGAGTATCATGAGCGAGATCGACAAGGCTCAGAGAACCGAACTCGAAGCCGCTGCGTTTCGCAGGCTCGTGGCGCATCTGCGCGAGCGCACGGACGTGCAGAATCTCGACCTGATGAATCTCGCCGGCTTCTGCCGCAACTGCTTGTCGAATTGGCTGAAAGAGGCCGCGGACGAGCGTGGCGTCCCGCTTTCCAAGGACGAGAGCCGACTCGCCGTTTACGGCATGCCTTACGAAGAATGGAAGGCGCGCCACCAGAGCGAGGCCGATCCGGCACGATTGGCCCAGTTCGAGAAATCGAAGCCTTCCCATTGACACGGCCTCGACCCGAGGCTTTTCCCTTCACTCCCAACAGATCACGGAAACATTCATGGACGACGCCGCATTTCAAACCGAATCCGTCGCAGCCGATCAGCTGAAGGCCTTCATCGAGCGCATCGAGCGTCTCGAAGAAGAGAAGGCCGGAATCGCAGGCGACATCAAGGACGTCTATTCCGAAGCCAAAGGCAACGGCTTCGACACCAAGGTGCTGCGCAAGATCGTCGCTCTGCGCAAGCGCGACTATGCAGAGCGCCAGGAAGAGGAAGCGATCCTCGAACTCTACATGCAAGCTCTCGGCATGGCCGGATAGTGTCGGACCTGTTGCGCGCGGGTGTTCCCCGCGCGCGATGGTTGTCGAGACGAATTGCGCCTTTCTAATATTCACGCGTTCAAGCATGTTACCCACGAGGAAGACGGCCGCGTGAATCGCCGGGGAGGGATGCGACTTGACCGAAGATGACATCGAACGCGTGGCGCAATTGGTAGCCACGTTCGGCGGCTCCTCGTATCCCGAAAGAACGCGACCTGCCTTGCGTGCCATCAGCATGCGGCATCGGGACGTGGCCCGGCTGATCCTCGGCGCGCTCGACCGCACCGAAGAGGAACAGGGCACGCCCGCGGACACCACGGCCTCCGAGGGACTTCGCGGCGGCAAGCCGTTTAATTTTACCGAGAAAGACCAGCTCTACGTCGGTGCTACCGTCGCGTATCGCTCTCCTGGCGACAAGCGGGCGGTGACATGCCGCATCGAAAAGATGGAGCGCGGCCGCGCCTACCTTGTGCCGGCCCAACAAGAGATTGGCTGGGTCTCGACACAGACGCTCTCGCCCACCGAGCCCTGAGCGGCCCTACGGCTTTGTCGGAGAGCGCACACGCTCGATCCAGCTTGCCAGATGACCGAGTCCCACCTTCGACATCCAAATCTGGAACGTGTTCGGCTCGCGGTCGGCCATTCCATCTCGACCGGCGCCTTTCAGCCAAAAGCGCCGCCCACTCGGAAGCTGCGTCAAGTCGATATCCTTGAAGCCCAACGGCGACACGCAAGGCAAGCCGGGCCCGGGAAAACCGGGATACCCGCTACGGCCGGGATGCGTCACAAAACCAACTTCGCGCGCCTGCCCCTGGGGTGACGTGCTTCGATAGAGACGGTTTTCGTCGACCACCGTGCCGAGGTACTCGCCGTTGAGATCGACCGCATCGTTATCGTTCCAAGGAAACCATCCGATCCAATTGCCCTGCCGATCAAACAGATATCGGTCACCGCCGTTGCGGCGATACGCAATCCATTGCCCGGACGAGCTGAAGTAATGCTGCACGCCATTGGGCACTTCCCCGAATCTCAAGCGAGGACCAGGGGAGGTGAGGCCTGCAAATTCGATGACAGATTCATGCGTGGAAACGCCGAAGCCGACCTCTGGTGTTTCAGCGGGGGCGAGACGCGGGCGGCTTGCGGTGTCGCGATCCTGCTTGAGCGGCAGGAGCGTGTGCGTGGATACCCAACCGATCTCCCGACTCGTCGGAACGACATACGCGCGGCCGTTGTCCATCCTCTCGATGCGACACGTCAGAGTTCTCTGGTCGCCGGGTGGGCTGTAGACGACGGTCGATCCCACGCAGAGGCGCGAAGCCGTCCGGGCTTCGCCCGAACCATGAGAGACCGACGCATCCTCAGCCACGCTCTGGGTCTTTGCCCGCGAGCGCTCGACGGCACCGACGATGAGGCGCGCGATGTCCCGGTGGCGCCGGCTGATGGGTCTCGGCGCTTGCCGCGTCTGGTCCGGATGCCAAGTGCCACCGATCTTCGCGAGCAAATCCGCGACAAGTTCGATTTCGTCTTCGGTCAATCGTCGCCCCCCGGTCGCCTCAAGTCTTCTGTGACTCATTGTGAGGACCTTACGTAAGGGATAGCAAAACTTTGCGCGCTTGTTGACAGCAAAGGTGATGGTTTCCGCTGGATTCAGCGAATTCAGCGGTCGGATCCGGTGGCTCATGCAATGCCGGTGCAAGCTTGGGTCAATCTTCGCGGCCTACACGCCCCCGTTG
>NZ_JBFUKD010000524.1:0-2726 GCF_056401005.1 Microvirga sp. P4_G7
ATCGTGACGAACGGTACTGTCGCGGATGTCACGTCGGATACGCCGATCACCTATTCGATCGTCGCAAACGACGGTTCGGGAGCGGCCAACGCGACCGCAACAGGCAATGTCACGATCACGGTAAAGAACGTCAACAAGGCCCCGACGACGCCCTCGGGCTCCGCGAATGTCACTGAAGGCACAGGCAACGGCCAGACGGTCATGACGCTTGCCGCCAAGGATGGCGACAACCAGACCATCAGCTACGCGTTTGCGAACCCCCAGGCCGGATCGGGTGGCCTGATCAGTGCGGACGGCAAGTTCAAGATCGTCAACAACACGATCGTGACGAACGGCACGGTCGCGGATGTGACGTCGGATACGCCGATCACGTATTCCATCATTGCGAATGACGGTTCCGGGACTGCGAACGCGACTTCGACCGGTAACGTCACGATTACGGTCAAGAATGTTGTCCCGGTGAACCAGGCGCCGACGACGCCTTCAGGGACGGCCAACGTCAACGAGGGCGCGGCGGACAACCAGACTGTTCTCACTCTCGACGACCGCGATGATGACGGCCAGATCATCGGTTACACTTTCACGAACGCCCAAGCGGGCTCGAACGGTCTGATCAGCGCGGACGGCCGGTTCAAGATCGTCGGCAATACAATCGTGACGAACGGCACGGTCGCGGATGTGACGTCAGACACGCCGATCAACTACTCGATCGTGGCGAATGACGGCTCCGGCGCCGCGAACGCGACCGCGACGGGCAATGTCACCATCACGGTCAAGAACGTGAACAAGGCCCCGACGACGCCGTCGGGAACGGCCAACGTCAATGAAGGCGCCGGCAACAACCTGACTGTGCTGACGCTCGCGGCCAAGGATGCCGACGACCAGACTATCAGCTACACCTTTGCGAACGCGCAGGCAGGCTCGAACGGTCTGATCAGCGCGGACGGCCGGTTCAAGATCGTCGGCAATACGATCGTGACGAACGGCACGGTCGCGGATGTGACGTCAGACACGCCGATCAACTACTCGATCGTGGCGAATGACGGCTCCGGCGCCGCGAACGCGACCGCGACGGGCAATGTCACCATCACGGTCAAAAATGTTCCCGCCAACCAAGCGCCGGCGACACCGTCAGGGACGGCCAACGTCAACGAGGGCGCAGCAGACAACCAGACTGTCCTGACTCTCCCGGACAAAGACGGCGACAACCAGACCGTTGGTTATACGTTTGCGAACGCGCAGGCCGGCTCCAACGGCCTGATCAGCGCGGACGGCAAGTTCAAGATCGTCGGCAACACGATCGTGACCAACGGCACGATCGCGGATGTGACGGCGGATACGTCGCTCATCTACGCGATTGTCGCCAACGATGGATCGGGGACGGCAAACGCTACCGCCACGGGCAACGTCACGATCACCGTCAAGAACATCAATAAAGCCCCGACGATTCCCGCGGGAGCGGTCGACGTCGACGAAGGCACGGCGGTCGATCAGACGGTTCTCACCCTTGCCGAGAGGGACGCGGACAATCAGACAATCGGTTACACATTCGCAAACGCGCTGGCCGGGTCGAATGGTCTGATCAGTGCCGACGGCAAGTTCAAGATCGTCGGCCATACGATCATGACCAACGGCAAGGTCGCGGATGTGACCGCAGATACGCCGTTCACCTATTCGGTCGTGGCGAACGACGGTTCCGRCACAGGGAACGCGACGAGCACCGGCAACGTCACCATCACCGTCAAGAACGTCGCGCCCGCCAACCAGGCGCCGACCGTTCCCTCGGGTTCGGTGACCGTCAACGAAGGCGTGTCGGACAATCAGACGCTGCTGTACCTTGCGGCGCGTGACGGCGAAGACCAGGTGATCACGTACACGTTCGCCAATGCCTTGGCCGGATCCAACGGCTTGGTCAGCGCGGATGGCAAGTTCAAAATCGTCGGCAATACGATTGTGACCAGCGGTCCCCTCGGCGAAGAGAACGAGGACAGGACATTCACATATTCGATCGTGGCGAACGATGGATCCGGTGCCCCGAACGCGACGTCGACTGGCGATGTGACGATCACGGTGAAGAACATCGTCCCGCCCGTCAACGACGCGCCACCGCCGCCACCGTCCGGACTGGCCACAGTGAACGAAGGGACCTCCGACAATCAGATTCTGATGGTGCTCGCTGCACGCGACAGCGATAACGAAGCCATCACCTACACTTTTGCAGATGCCCTGGCCGGGTCGCATGGATTGGTCAGTGCCGATGGCAAGTTCCGGATCGTCGACAATGTGGTCGTGACGAACGTTCGCGTTGGCGAGGTGGACGAGCATACGGCTTACACATACGCGATCATCGCCGACGACGGTTCGGGAGCCGCAAATGCGACCGCGACCGGTGAGATCACGGTGACGGTCACGAACATTCTCCATCACGAGCCGACGGACATCGTGATGTCCACCAGCGACGTGAACGAGAACAGCGCCGGCGGCACGCTGGTCGGCGTCCTGGAAGCCGTGGACCCGGATATCGGCGACGTCTTCACCTACGAATTCGTCCACCGCAACGGGGCCCTGCAGGACGGCGGCGGTCGCTTCGGCATCGAGCACGTCGGCGACGAGTGGATCGTGGTCGTGAAAGATGGGGCCAATATCGACTTCGAAGCGCAACGCTCGTTCGACGTCGTCGTTAAGGCGACCGACCAGTTGGGGTTGAGCAGAGAGAAGACGATCAC
>NZ_JBFUKD010000525.1:0-2725 GCF_056401005.1 Microvirga sp. P4_G7
TGCGCCTTTCTCCGGCAAGTTGCGCGCCTGACGGGTGCTAATGTGACCGTGCATCAGGAGCGCTTGGAAGCAATCGTGCCCGATTTTGTCGGTAAGGTTAACATCGTTTCGGCGCGCGCCCTTGCGCCACTGACGACCCTTCTAGATTGGACTGCCCCCCTGTTGAAAAGGGGGACAACCGAAACAATGGGCTTGTTTCCGAAGGGCCGGGAGGCCCTAGTCGAATTGACCGAAGCGCGAAAATTTTGGACAGTCGAAGCGGATCTACTGCCGAGTCGGACCGATTCCGAGGCAAAAATCATCCGCATAACCTCCATCGAGAGTCTTTGATGACAACCCACCAGAATGGCGCCATTCCCGGAACGCGCCAAGGCAAGCCCCGCGTTCTCGTCCTGGCGAACCAGAAGGGCGGCGTCGGAAAGACGACGACGGCCATCAATCTCGGCACGGCGCTGGCGGCTATCGGCGAGAAGGTCCTTATTTTGGATCTCGACCCGCAGGGAAATGCCTCGACGGGTCTGGGAATCGATCGCAAAAACCGTCGCGTTTCGACCTATCACGTGCTCAACGGCGAAGCTTCCTTGGCGGAGGCCATTGTCGAGACAATCGTGCCGCGCCTGTATGTGGCACCATCGACCCTTGATCTTCTCGGGATCGAGCTCGAAATTGCTGGCGAGCGCGATCGGGCGCACCGTCTCCGGCAAGCGATCATCCAATTGATGGGTGAGCCGGACGAAGATCCGTTCACTTACGTGCTGATCGATTGCCCGCCCTCGCTCAATCTTTTGACGATCAACGCGTTGACCGCCGCGGATTCCGTTTTGGTGCCCTTGCAATGTGAGTTTTTTGCCCTCGAAGGCCTGAGTCAGCTGTTGAAGACGGTGGAGCAGGTGCGCTCGACGCTCAATACGAAGTTGGCGATCCAGGGCGTGGTGCTGACGATGTTTGATCCCCGCAACAATTTGTCGGGTCAAGTCGTTGCAGACGTTAGACAATTTATGGGCAACAAGGTTTACGAGACGATGATTCCACGCAACGTGCGGGTCTCTGAAGCGCCGTCGCATGGTAAGCCCGTTCTGCTTTACGACCTGAAATGCGCCGGGTCGCAGGCTTATCTTCGGCTCGCTTCCGAAATTATTCAACGTGAACGCGCCCTTCGGGCCGCCTGAGCACTAAAAAAGCTGGCGCGACGTGACCCGTTTCGCCTGTAAGTGCTTCAAAAGACAAAGGAAAAAGGGCAATGGCAGAAGAAGCTTCAAAGCCGCGTCTCGGCCGTGGACTGGCCGCGTTGATCGGCGAGGTCGGCGATGAAATGGGAGTGGTCGATCGCGGCAAAGGACAGCGCAAGGTCCCGGTCGAGTTTCTGCGCCCGAATCCCCGCAACCCGCGCAAATATTTCGAAGATACCGAACTGCATGAATTGGCGCAGTCGATCCAGGATCGCGGCATTATTCAACCGATCGTGGTTCGGCCGATGCCGAATCTGCCAGACGCGTACGAGATCGTCGCCGGCGAGCGCCGCTGGCGCGCGGCGCAGCAGGTCGGATTGCATGATGTTCCGGTGGTCATCGTCGACATCGACGACAAAACCTCGCTCGAATTTGCAATCCTGGAGAACGTCCAACGCGCCGACTTGAATCCGGTCGAAGAAGCGCAGGGCTATTCAAGGTTGATGGACGAGTTCAGCTACACGCAGGAGAACTTGTCGAAGATCATCGGCAAGAGCCGTTCGCATATTGCGAACATGATGCGACTCATGGATTTGCCCAATTCGATCAAGGACTTGCTCGTTTCGCGTCAATTGACGGCAGGGCATGGCCGAGCGCTCCTCGCCGTAAAGGACCCTCTTCGCGTCGCCAAGCGCATTCTTGACGAAAAACTCAGCGTACGCGAGGTCGAAGAGATCGCGCAGCTCGACAACAGCGACCCGCCGAACGGCCTCGAGACGAAGTCGATACGCCCCAAAAAGGAGAAGGATCCTGATACGAGGGCACTCGAACAGGCATTGAAGGACGTTCTCGGTCTTGCCGTGTCCATCGAGCACAAGGGCCACGGGGGCGAACTGAAGGTCAAATATCGGACGTTGGAGCAGCTCGACGGATTGTGCCGCCGCTTGAACGGTGCTGGAGCCTGACGGTCGACACTGTCCTGCGGGCGCGATCGCCCTTGGGATTGCATGGCTCTTCCTGCCGCACGCGGGAGCACCAGATAGGCGGGCTTCGCAGCCAGCTGCGGAAAGCCTTTGCGCAGGTTCGCTGTCGCGCGCGCCTTACAGGGCGGCGCCGAGCGCCTGCGCAAGGCACGTTCCGTCTCTCGTGCGTGCGGGCCCGAAACGCCTTGTACTCGAAGCGCCTTTCTTCCGAAGCGCCTTGCTTGCGAAGCGCTTGCAATCGGAAATTGCACGCGTCATAAGGATCGCGCCGCGTCACTGGCGCAATAAGATGGGTCACCATCGGGGAGCGCGGACAAAGAACGCCGCGCGCCTGGGCACTCAACGCACCTTCAAAGGAGCATGCCCATGTCCACTTCGATGAGTCTCCTCGGTATTCTCGCCGCTCTGCTGATTGGCGCTATCAGCCCCGGCCCCAGTTTCGTTCTTGTTTCCCGTATCGCCATCGCCCGATCCCGGCGCGACGGCCTCGCCGCAGCCCTCGGGATGGGAATCGGGGGAGCGTTGTTCGGTGCATTGGCGCTGGCCGGATTGAGCGCGCTACTGTCCCAGGTC
>NZ_JBFUKD010000526.1:0-2708 GCF_056401005.1 Microvirga sp. P4_G7
CCATCGGCTCGGCACCGACCCGACGACGGACGCGATCGTCTACGAAGAGAAGGATCCCGGATTCTTCGTCAAGGTGGGAAGGACTCAGTCGGATGCCTTCGTGCTGATCGAGGCGAGCGATCACGAGACGTCGGAGGTCTGGATCATCGATCGCGCCGATGCGTCCGCGACGCCGAGATTGGTCGAGCCGCGTACGCCGAACCTACGCTACGACGTCGAGCATCACGGCGACCGCCTGATCATTCTTACCAATGCCGACGGTGCGGAAGACTTCAAGATCATGACCGCGCCGATCGCGACGCCGGGTCGGGCGTTCTGGACCGATCTCGTCCCTTACCGGCCGGGCGTGATGATATTGTTCACGGTGCCGCTCGCGCATCACCTGGTGCGCCTCGAGCGCGAGGATGCAAAGCCTCGCGTCGTCATCCGTCCCTTTGCGACCGGACGGGAAGAGACGATTTCCTTCGAGGAGGAGACCTATTCCCTTGGCGTCGACGCGGGCTACGAATTCGACACCACCACTATTCGGTACCGCTATTCCTCACTGACCACGCCGAGCGAGGTGGTCGATTACGATCTCGTCACCGGCACACGGACGCTGCGCAAGCGCCAGGAGGTACCGAGCGGTCATGATCCGGCCGACTACGTCACCCGTCGGATCTTTGCCACGGCACCCGACGGCGCACAGGTCCCTGTCTCGCTGCTTCACCATCGGGACACGAAGCAGGACGGATCAGCGCCATGCCTTCTCTACGGCTACGGTTCGTACGGCGTGTCGATCCCGGCTGGCTTCCGAACCAACATTCTCTCGCTCGTCAATCGCGGCTTCGTCTTCGCCATCGCCCATGTCAGGGGCGGAACGGAAAAGGGATGGCAATGGTATCTCGACGGCAAGAGGGACAAGAAGCCGAACACCTTCACCGATTTCATCGCCTGCGGTGAAGCGCTCGCCGATGCCAACTACACGCGCCGCGGTCGCATCGTGGCGCATGGCGGCAGCGCCGGCGGCATGCTGATGGGCGCGGTTGCGAACCTGGCGCCGGATCTCTTTGCGGGCATCGTCGCCGAAGTTCCGTTTGTCGACGTGCTCAACACGATGCTCGACGCCGAGCTTCCCTTGACGCCCCCAGAATGGCCCGAATGGGGCAACCCCGGGGCCGACGAGCATGCCTTCAGAACCATCCTGTCCTATTCCCCGTACGACAATATCAATGCGCAGGAATATCCGCCGATTCTGGCACTGGGCGGCCTGACCGACCCTCGCGTGACCTATTGGGAACCGGCCAAGTGGGTCGCCAAGCTGCGCGGCACCATGACCGGCGGCGGACCCGTTCTTCTCAAACTCAATATGGAAGCCGGCCACGGCGGAGCGGCGGGACGCTTCGACCGCCTGGAAGAGGTCGCCCTGACTTATGTCTTCGCGATCAAGAGCATGAGCGGATTCTCAATCTGACTTCGATCCCAATTTCGGGGATGGACTGGAACAACGTTCGATCAGTCCTATGTCTTGGGTGAAGTCGTTTTGAGAGTTCGAGTCGATGTCCCAACGGAGCGAACCGTCACCCAATGGCGGTGCAGTCTCTACGCACAACGATAGAAGGCCCCAGACCACTGATCTGAAGCAACGGCTGTGCGAAGCGGAACGGACGCTCTCCGTAAACCAGGAAGAGCTGTGCTTGGCGTTGTCTGTGGCCGAGCTCGGATTGTGGGACTGCGATCTCGTCACCGGAGCGATGACGGGCACGCCCGCCTTCCTCGACGATCTCGGCCTCAACGGGACGATGGCGTTGAGCATCGATCTCTTCGCACGTACATCTCATCCGGATGATGCCGCAAGGGTTCAGGACGCCATCGACGCTGCCATCGAAGGGAAGCGCGACTATACCGTCACCTACCGAGTCATTCGCGCGGATGGGTCGGTTTCGCGGGTCGTCGCGACGGGACGCCCGGTTTATGCCAACGGCAAACCGATCCGCCTCATCGGCGTCACACGCGCCGTCTCCGATGCCGACCACGCCAAGGGGCAAATCGACGCCGCCCAGCAGCGGCAGCGTTTCCTGCTCGACCTCAAGGATCGTATCAGCGAGATCGACGAACCCAACGCCATCAGCGATGTCGCATCGAGTGCGCTCGCCACTTTTCTCGATGCGGATTCCGTCGGCTTCGGAGAGACGACACGATCGGAGGATGTCTTCAATCGCGAATGGGTGCGCGCTTCGGGCGAAGCGAAACCGTCGACCTACAATCTCGCCGGAACCGGGGAGATCGTGCTTGCCGCGCTCAATCGTGGCGAGACGGTTCGAATCGACGATTGTGAAAACGACATCCGCCTCGACGGAGCATCGCGACACCACTTTTCCGAGCACGCGGCGCGATCGGCGTTGGTCGCGCCACTGATCAAGAACGGACGCATCATCGCAACGCTCACCGCTTCGTCGGCCCGTCCGCACGCGTTCTCGGCTCAGGATGCGCTTCTCGGCGAAGATGTTGCGGAACGAATTTGGGCGGCGATCGAGCGCGCCAAGACTGAGACGAGTTTGCGCGAGAGCGAGGCGCGCCTGCGCATCGTTGCGGAAACGCTCCCGGCTCTGGTTTGGATCATCACGCCGGAGCTCGAGCTCGTCTATGCCAACGCGCGGTGGAGCAAGTATTCCGGTCTGCCCGAGAACGAAGCGCTTGGCTTCAGTTGGATGGACGCTGTTCATCCC
>NZ_JBFUKD010000527.1:0-2704 GCF_056401005.1 Microvirga sp. P4_G7
CACAATCTCCCTCGCCCAAATCAGAGACAACGCACGCGCTCGTTCATAAGACAGGAATCATCCGATGGAGCATTACGACGTCGTCATCATCGGCGGAGCGGTCATAGGCAGCTCAGTCGCCTACCATCTTGCCGCACATCCGAGTTTCGCGGGCCGTATCCTCGTGATCGAGAAAGACCAGAGCTACCAGCGATGTGCATCGGCTCTTTCGGCCGCCTCGATCCGCCAACAATACTCGACTGCCATCAATGTCGCGATATCGCTCCACGGCATCGCGTTTCTCCGCAAAATCGGCGAGCACCTTCAGATCGACGACGAGAGACCGGAAATCGGTTTGCGGGAGGACGGTTACCTCTTTCTTGCTACGAACGAGGGTCGCTCCATCCTCTCAGCCAATCATCGCGTTCAGGTCGACAACGGCGCCGACATCATGTTTCTCGAATCGGATGCTTTGCAGGAACGCTTCCCTTGGCTCAACACTGATGACGTCGCGGCCGGCACGTGGGGGCGGACTGGCGAGGGTTGGTTCGACGGTTACGGCCTGATGCAGGCCTTTCGTCGGAAAGCCCGCTCGCTCGGCGTCACATACAAGGCGGCGACCGCCATCGACTTCACGCGATCAGGGCCACGACTTTCGACCGTTCGCCTCGACGACGGAACGACGATCGCGTGCGACGTTGTCGTCAACGCCGCCGGCGCCGGTGGACCAGCGATTGCGCGCGCCGCCGGCATCGATCTTCCAATCCACAACAAGAAGCGCATGATCTTCACGTTCGATTGCGCGGAGAGTCTTTCAGGGTTTCCTCTGATGATCGATCCAAGCGGCATCTATGTGCGCCCCGAGGGAAAAGGGTTTATCTGTGGCGGTGCGCTTCCCGCCGACCAAGATCCGGACAGCGAGGATTTCGAGGTCGATTACTCATACTTCGAGGATGTGATTTGGCCAGTCCTGGCAGGGCGCGTCTCCGCCTTCGAGCGGATCAAACCCGGGCGCGCATGGGCCGGGCACTACGACATGAACATCTTCGATCACAATGCTTTCATCGGACGCGTGCCCGGATTAGAGAACTTCTATCTCGCAAACGGCTTCTCGGGCCATGGACTTCAGCAATCGCCCGCGATCGGACGCGGCCTCAGCGAACTGATCGTTAGTGGCGAATACCAAACGTTGGACCTCTCCGCTCTCGCCTTCGAGCGGCTGGCGGAGAACCGGCCACTTGTCGAGACCAACGTGGTCTAGCGTCACCTGACGACGACAGTTCTTGGCAACTCGCTCAGAATGCGAGGGCCCGTCTTCTCCAGAACGACTATTTCCTCCAGGCGAATTCCGAATTCGCCGGGCAGATAAATACCGGGTTCGATCGAGAACACGTTGCCTTCTTCAAGTACAGTCTCGCTCCAAGGCGTGATATAGGGCGCCTCATGCCCTTCCAGGCCGAGGCCGTGGCCTGTACGATGCGTGAAGTACTCGCCGAAGCCCGCCTCGTTGATCACTCGACGCGCCGCGGCATCGACTGTTTTCGCCGCGACGCCGGGACGAGCCGCTGCGAGGGCCGCTTGGACTGCTTGCTCGACAATGGCATGCACCTTGAGATAGCGCTCGCTCGGCTGCCCTATATGCACGACGCGCGTGATATCGCTCGAGAACGCGCCGAACCGGCCAGCCAGATCGATGACGATTGCATCGCCGCTGCGAAGCGTTCGATCGCTCGTGAAATGATGGGGAAAGGCGCCGTTCTCGCCACCTCCAACGATCGCGARGAGCGGCTTCGCGCCCTGAGCTTCAAACGCCGCGGCCGCCGCCGCGGCGACATCACGCTCTGTTACCCCAGCAACGACGGCTTCGAAGGCAGCGCGCATCGCTTTGTCGGCAATGAGGGCGTTTGCTGCGATCGCCTCGACCTCGTCGGGATTCTTGCACTGACGCAGACCTCCGACACTGTCGGCTGCAAAACCAGTCTGCATCGTGCCCAAAGTACGGAGAAACAGGAGCGCGAAGTCCGCCCGCATCGTTTCGTCCACATGAACCCGGCCCGTCGGATCGATTTTGAGATCGGCTATCAGAGCAGCCAGAGGGCGGCTTGGATCCTGACCGTCCTCATAAGTGTAGAAAGGAAGGCTGGTGGCCTTGCGCATATCGGGCGCCTCCAGCGTCGGCACGAGAAACGCCGCATTATCGGACGTCACGACGAGGAGATTCGGTCGCTCGTCGGCATGCGGTCGAACACCCGAAATGTATTGCATGTAGGGGCCTGGGCCGAGTGCAACCGCTGCGATGCCGTCTCGTGCGAGTTGCATTTGCAGCCGGACCAAGTTGGAAGGTTTCGTCATTCTGTCACCCTGCAAATAGTTTGGACGAGTGCATGGTCGATCCCCTCAACGGCGATAGTACCGTTGGATAATGGAGGTCGACAGGATTGTGAGCGCGAGCGTCGCGATCATGAGAATGAAGGCGAGCGCACCGCCGAAGGGCCAGTTGGATTGGCCGGTTATCTGCTGATAGACCTGAGGCGCCATGACATGAAAGCGTGGACCTCCCAGGAGAACGGGCATCGCGTATGCATTCATGCACAGAATGAAAACGAGCACGGTACCAGCTAACAAACCGGGCAACGCGAGCGGGAAAACGATGCGCCGGAACGCCGTGAACGGTCCCGCCCCAAGATTGGCCGCAGCGAACTCGTAGTTCTGATCGATGCTCTCG
>NZ_JBFUKD010000528.1:0-2681 GCF_056401005.1 Microvirga sp. P4_G7
GGGTTCTCGAATCCACTGAAACGCTTGGATGGGATCATCTGATCCGGCGGTATGATGCCGATACGCGAGGCGGGCGGAAAGACGGCCTCGGCCGCAATCGCCGCGTGCAGGGTGGCAGCCAAACTCAAAGCTGCGAAAACGAGACGCTTCATCGCCGACGCTCCTGAGGTTCTCGGATACGCATCCTTTTGTTAAAGCTGCTGCCGCACTTTGCGCAAGGTGAGATTGAGCCGGCCCCCTTGCGGCAACAGGTCCGAGGTGCCCGCGTTGATGCGGTCGATTCCGTGAAAAATCAGACGCGCCGGACCGCCGAAGACGATGGCGTCGCCCGAGCGCAGCTTGACCGACCGGGTCGGGTCCTTGCGGTCGAGGCCGCCATAGCGAAACAAGCCCGTATCGCCGAGGGAGAGGGAGACTACCGGTGCCTCGAACTCTTCCTCGTCCTTGTCCTGATGCAGGCCCATGCGGGCCGAGGGCTCATAAAAATTGATCAGACAGGCATCGGGCGGGCTCGGATAACCGCTCAGCGCCTCCCATGCGTGCAGGACCTGCGCGGGCATCGCTGGCCAAGGGAGGCCCGTTTCAGGGTGGGTCGGCTGATAGCGGTAGCCGTTCACGTCTGAGACCCAGCCGAGCCGGCCAGCATTGGTCATTCGCACCGAAAAGGGCTTTCCGGTGCGCGGCATGCATGGCGAATAGAGAGGTGCCGAGCGCGTCACCGCGCGGACGTCCTCCAAAAGCCGCTCCTGCGCATCGCGGTCGAGGAAGTCGGGATGATAGGTGAGGCCGGGCGCGAGCGACAACGCGGGCATGTCAGCGAACGTTCACAGGCATCTTGAAGGTGACCCGAGTCTCGTCATTGGTCGAGACCACGTTCAATGTGCCGTTATGCGCGCGGGCAATTTCGGCCGCGATGTAGAGACCCAACCCGAGGCCCTGATGGTTCGACTGGTTCGCGCCGCGGTAAAACGGCTGGAAAAGCCGCGCGATCACCGCCGGAGGGATCGGATTGCCGGCATTGGCCACCGACAATTCGAAGGTCTCGCCATCGCTTACAGCGCGTAGCGAGACCGGACGATCGGCGGCGCCATGCGTCAGCGCGTTGGCCAGAAGGTTGGAGGCCAATTGAGCGATGCGGGCGCGGTCGCAATTGATCGGCCTCGACAGTGCAATATCAGCAGCGAGCACACGATCGGGCCACACGGCGCGCAATTCGGCGACCACTTGTTCGAGCGCCGGGCCGACAGGCTCGCGGGAATCGAGCGCGAGCGGCAATCCCCCGCCGAGGCGTCCGTGGGCGAAGTCGAGCAGATTGTCGATCAGACCAGACATCCGACTGACGCTGTTCTGGATGAGAGAGACCATCGTCGTCGCTCGCTCGTCGAGTGTCCCCTTGCGCAATAGCTTGGCGCCCGCGTCGATCGAGGCGAGCGGATTGCGCAGATCATGTCCGAGGACGGCGATGAACTGCTCGCGCAGCTCCGCCGTCTGGCGCTCGTCGAGGAGCGCTTTCTCGCTGAACGCGAGGCGCTCATGCGCGTCGAGATGAAAGCCGATGAGGTCGGCGAACATCTTGAACATGCCGATCGTCTCGGCCGTGGCGAGCTTCGCCGGTCGTGGATCAATGGCGCACAATGTGCCGAAGAACGACCCATCCGGCCTGTAGATGGGCATCGAAATGTAACTCTGGAACCCGTACATCGCCGGCGTATGGTGGCCGCGAAAGGCGTCGTCTTCCGCCGCGTGATCGATGACGACGGCCTGTCCGCTCGCTCGGATCTCATGGCAGATGGTCGTCTCGACCTTCAGCTCACCGCCAGGCTTCAACCCGAAAGCGATTTCGTCCCGTACGGCGCAGGCGATCCATCGGTCTTCGGTGACGCGCGCGACGGCGGCAAAGCCCATGCCCGTCGTCCGACAGACGACATCGAGGATCGTCGGCACCGCGTCGATCTGAGCGATCGCCGCGACGGCGCTCTCAATATTCTTCATTCCGTCCTCAGGATGCCCACTGTATCCAAAGTCTCTATCGGTCCCGCGAGCGGCCGTCACCTTGGCCTTTTGAAGCACCCTCGGGACCTCGCTTGGTGTCATCCTGTCCGCGTATCCAAACGAGTTGGCATTCGCAGGAAGTCGTATCGGAGCGCCTAAGTTTCCGGCTAAGCCAATGCTTTCCAGAAAATGGTCGTATCGCAGAGGGGACCCTCCGGCCATCGCGCGAAATTGGGGATGACGCCGGTTCTTGTCCAGCCGCGCTTCTCGTAGAAGGGTTCCGCTTCCGAGCCGGTTGCCGTGTCAAGCGTGAGAAGCGTAAGGCCGCGTTTGCTTGCCTCATCCTCCAATGCGCCCATCAGACGGCCGGCGAGTCCGCGGTTGCGGGCATTGCGGTGGACAAGGAGCTTCTTGACGTCGCCGCGATGGCGCTGATTGGGCATGCTCGCCAAACCGAGCTGCACTGTTCCCGATAGCACGCCGTCGACATAAGCGCCGAACAGGATCGTTCCGCCGGCTGCCACGCTGTCGATCACTCCGTCCCACCAACGCGCCGCTTCATCAGCCGAGAACGGCTGCATGAAGCCGACCGAAGCACCTCCTGCGACGCAGTCGGTCAGCGTATCGACGAGCCGCGCGCGCTCGCGAGCCGCTGTCTGCGGATCCAGCAGGCGGACGTCGCTCATGCT
>NZ_JBFUKD010000529.1:0-2677 GCF_056401005.1 Microvirga sp. P4_G7
CTGATGCTGATCGCGAAAGACCGGCGGAAGCAGGCGGCTGAGGATGAAGAGGCCGTGACCTAAGTTTCGGAGCGCGGCATGAAAAATGCCGCGCTCATTTCTGTAACCTGCTTGATCAAGCCGCCTTCGCGTCGATCTCTCGCAACCTTGTGAAACCCTTGTCGAGGTCGCGCTTCAAGTCGTCGAGGTCTTCGAGGCCGATGTGGAAGCGCAGGGCGGGTCCGCCGGGTTTCCACGTGGTCGCGGTGCGGTAGGTCGCGCAGTCGAAGGGGATCACGAGGCTCTCGAAGCCGCCCCACGAATAGCCCATGCCGAACAGATCGAGCCCGTCGAGCATCGCGGCGACCGCCTGGTCCGAGCAGGGCTTGAGGATGATCGAGAACAGGCCGGACGAGCCCTTGAAGTCTCGTTTCCAAATGGCATGGCCGGGGTCGTTCTCGAGGGCCGGATGAAGCACGCGCGCGACCTCGGGGCGTTTTTCGAGCCAGTGCGCCATGTCGAGGGCTTGTTTCTCGTGCTCGCGCAGCCGTAGCGCCATCGTCCGCAATCCGCGCAGACCGAGGAAAACGTCCTCGGGGCCCGGACACATGGCGAACAAGTCGTACGTCTCGCGCAAACGCTTGAAGCAGCGCTCATTGGCGGAGACGAGGCCGAGCAGCAGATCCGAGCCGCCGCTGAGGTATTTCGTGCCGGCCTCGATGGCGATGTCGACACCGCGCTCGTGTGGCGGGAAGAGGAGGGGTGTCGCCCAGGTGTTGTCCATCAGAACGACCGCGCCGTGTTTGTGCGCCACTTCGGCGATCGCCGGGATGTCCTGCATCTCCAAAGACTGCGATCCCGGCGCCTCGGTCAGGACAGCGGTGGTGTTCGCCTTGAACAGGGCGGCGATACCGGCGCCGATCAGGGGATCGAAATAGGTCGTCTCGACTCCGAAATTCTTGAGGAAGCCCTCGCAGAACTGACGTGTCGGCCGGTAGACCGAATCCGTCACCAGGAGATGGTCTCCGGCCTTCAGTGAGGAGAGGAGACCCAGCGTCACCGCGGCGAGGCCGGACGGCGCAAGCACCGTTCCGGCGGCACCGGAGATCGCCGTCCAGGCGTTCTCCAGCGAATCGGTGGTGGGAGTGCCCTTCGTTCCGTAGGAGTACTTGCCGCGGCGATGCAGCAGATCATCCGTCGTCGGATAAAGAACTGTGGATCCCCGATAGATCGGCGTGTTGACGAAGCCGTGCTGTTCGGAGGGGTCGCGGCCGGCATGCACGAGGCGGGTCCGGTCGCCGAGATCGGCGAGATTGGGCGGGGTCTTGGACATTATTACAATTTGATGTTAGCGGTGAACGGATGTGAGACTGCGACATTCGTTGCGTCAACCCTACGAAAGACCCTCTTTCATCAAGACTTGACCAGTGATCAATCATCGCATGTGATGGATTGGGGGCCTGGTTCGGGCGAACTGGCTTGGCACGATCCAAAAACAAGACTCCAATGGATGTCCAAATCCATGGGGCGTCATCGACAGAGTGGAGAACGAACAACATGAAAAAGGCTATCGCAACGATCGCCTTCGGCCTGCTGGCGGCTAGTGCATTCGCGACGGGCGCGTCGGCCCAGGCGACTCTCAATAGTGTGAAGCAAAAGGGCTACCTGACCTGCGGCTCCAACACCGGCCTCGCCGGTTTCGGCCTCCCGGATGCTCAGGGCAACTGGACCGGCCTCGACGTCGAGTTCTGCCGCGCCATCTCGGCGGCGATCTTCGATGATCCGACCAAGGTTCGCTTCATCCCGCTCGCCGCCAAGGACCGCTTCACGGCCCTTCAGTCGGGCGAAGTGGACGTCCTGTCGCGCAACTCGACCGTGACCATGTCGCGCGAGACCCAGCTCGGCCTCGACTTCCCGGCCGTCAACTACTACGACGGCCAGGGCTTCATGGTCCGCAAGAAGCTCGGGATTTCGTCGGCCAAGGAGCTGAACGGCGCCTCGATCTGCACGCAGCAGGGCACGACGACCGAGCTCAACCTCGCCGACTACTTCCGCGCCAACAACATGAAGTACGAAGTCGTGGCGTTCGCGACCTCGGACGAAACGTTCAAGGCTTATGACGCCGGCCGTTGCGACGCGTTCACGACGGATGCTTCGGGCTTGTACTCCGAGCGCCTGCGCGCCTCGAACCCGGACGATCATATCGTCCTGCCCGAGATCATCTCGAAGGAACCGCTTGGCCCGGCAGTCCGCCACGGCGACAACCAATGGGGCGACATCGTCGGCTGGGTGCACAACGCCATGCTCGACGCTGAAGAACTGGGTGTGACGAAGGCGAATGTCGACCAGATGAAGACCTCCGACAATCCGGAGATCAAGCGTCTTCTCGGCACCGAAGGTAAGTTCGGTGAAGCCGTCGGCCTGACCAACGATTGGGCTTATCGCATCATCAAGCACATCGGCAATTACGGCGAGAGCTTCGACCGTAACGTCGGCGAAGGCTCCAAGCTGAAGATCAAGCGCGGCCAGAACGCACAATGGACCAAGGGCGGTCTGCAATACGGTCTGCCGATCCGCTAATCGACGGATGACATTCGGGGTGCCCGGAGGCAAATCCGGGCGCCCCCCATAACAAAAAATTGTTGACGCCGCCAAAGACGAGGCCGCCGCATCTCAAGCGGTGAAGCCGCCCTAATAC
>NZ_JBFUKD010000530.1:0-2667 GCF_056401005.1 Microvirga sp. P4_G7
GTTCTTGAAGAAGGCTTGAATCAGAACGCCGCTCCTTCAAGAGCGGCGTCCTTTGTTTGCGGCAGGCGCTGTCCGGTCGATTCGCCGAACTCTCAGATGACGTAGAAATCCTTGTACGTCAGCGTCACCTTGTTGATGGTCGCGAACTTGACGGCCGCTTTCGCGCCCGTGCCGTCCTCGTCGTAATAGATCGCGCCCTTGGCCTTGTCGTAGATAATGCGATCGGAGGCGTCGTGGGCCTTCGCTCCCGTCCAGAAAGCGTCCTTCTTCAGGGGGCCGGTCTTCTTGCCGAGCGCTTTGAAGACGGCGTTCTCGAGCTGAATCGTGTCGTCCTTGACGTTGAAATCAGTGATCTTGTCGACGTTCTTGGTGCTTGGCTTCGTGCTGAAGACGAAGAGATCCTTGCCCGCTCCCCCGGTCAAATTATCGTTGCCGAGCTTTCCGTTGAGCGTGTCGTTCCCCGCACCGCCCTTGAGTTTGTCGGCGGCCGATGTGCCGGTCAGTTTGTCGTCGTCCGGCGTGCCCGTCGGTTCCACCACGTCCTTGACCGACACAGTGATGGTCTTCTCGACATAAAGTCCGCCTGAATCCGTGGCGCGCGCGACGATGGTGTGCGAGGCAGATTGCTCGAAGTCGATCTTGGATCCATCAGCAACGACGATTTTCGAGCCCTGAACAGCGAATCGACCGCTCGCATCATCTGTCAAAGAAATGGTGAGCGTGTCTCCTCGGTTGGGATCGGTCGCATCGAGGCTTGCGACGAACGTTCCCGCGTCCGATCCCTCGGACACGGATGCTTCGCCGGCGATCAGGCGTGTCGGCGCGTCATTGGCATGCTCCAGGACAACCGTTTTCTTGGTGATGCGCCCACCGTAGTCCGTGACCGAAATTTCAATGAACCGCGACCCGTGCGGCAGCTCGCTGTCACCCCGGTTCTGATACGTCAGCGCACGTATGACTTCCGTCACGCGCTCAGGAGTTGCCTGACCGTTGAACGAAAAACCGAGCGAGACGCCGTCTGTCCCATAGAGGCGGACTTGGTAAGTGCCGATCTCGACTCCGTCGACAAAGACCGTACTTTCGAAAGTCCCTGCCGAGAAGGTGACGCGGTCGGTCGCCGTGAGGCGCAGCTTGTCCACATTGACGATCTCATCCGGCAGAACCACCGTGAGCGATCGAATTGCCCCACGATCGTCGGACAGAACGGCGTCACCACCTATGTCGAGCCTAAACGAAGCGTTTTTCGAGATGATGATTTTATCGTTGCCGAAATTCTCGATCGTCGCCGCCTCGTTCACCGTCGTTCCAACAGCGTCGGTGATGTTGTCGAAACCCTGATCCAGCAGCGTCTCGCGCTGAGCATCGGTGAGCGTGACGCCGGTCAGCACGACAGAATCGTTGCTCGTGTATCTCGCGTTGATGCTTGCCGCTAACGAATAGCTTTCGGTCGTGACAACCGCATCGTCGTCGTCGATCAGGATGGACCCGAAGTTCGTTACCGTCTTGCCGCTCAGATTGATATCGATACCCTTCAGGAACAACCAATCATCCCAAATTTCTTGGAAAGTTGTCCCGCCACCGTCGATCCTTTCGATCCCGGTCAGTTGAGCGCTCGTAAGGAAAATTCGGTCGCTGGCTTTGGTGCCCTCTATGATCTCGTAGTTCGTCAGAAGCGCGGCTTCATAGAAGTTGAAATACCCTCCGCCCATGAGCTTGAGCGTGTCGCGTCCCCCGCTTCCGTCGAATGTCTGCCCTCGGATCTCATAGTCAAAAACTTGGATGATATCGTCACCCGTGGTCGGCACAATCGTATTGGGCATTAGTATTTTCCAGATCAAAATTTCCTCTTCGTCAATGATAGCCAGTAATGCGCTCGGCGACCTGTTCGARCGACGAGGTATTGGCGCATTGCCGGGCACGATCCCCAGCCGCAAGCTTGCGCTGACCTTGCACGGCGCTCGGCGAACGCCCGTGTCCGTCCTTCGAATCGTCCATCGGAAATGATAGCGTTCCCTTAGGGGAGGCTGGCTTGAAACATCTTGTCGCCGTTGGATTGGGATTTGCAGTCGCGGGCTGCGTGCCCACGACCTATACCTCGCTTGCAATGGGTTGCAGCGAGTCGATCGGGCAGCCGATTTCAGAGCGCATCGCGGCGCTCGGTCCACCGGCGACGGTGATCCGCATCAGCCCGACGCTCGTTGGATACATCTTCAAAGGCAAGGAAACGGCCTTCTTCGGCGGCGAGCGCTATTACACGGTCAATTACATCAGCCGATCCGAAAAGCACCACACGCCGATCTATCCGGTGACCACCACCTGCCGGGGGACGTTCATCGTCAATGCGCCCTCGGACGCGACGCCGATCGCGCAACGCATCATCGTGGACGTGCAGACGTACTGACCAAGCTCCCCATCGATTGGAGCTATGACCCGCGGTAAAAGCTGGCAGCGCCGATCACGCCCAAGCGTCAACGGGCGGCTTGGCGCGCTCGGCGCGGGCGTGATAAAGGCCTGAGCCAGTCGAGACACCAGGGCCCCAGGGGCGGCAAAGGGTTAAACATGAGCACGAGCGAAGCGGCGCAAGGCCATTTGTCAAATAGCTTTTTCTCGGCGAGCCTTGGCGATTCGGACCCCGAGATCGCCCGCGCGATTCACTTGGAGCTGGGG
>NZ_JBFUKD010000531.1:0-2666 GCF_056401005.1 Microvirga sp. P4_G7
CATGAAGACGACGCGGAGTGTCATGTGCTGCTCGCCTCTCGCTTCGCGGCCTTCTTGAACTTGGTCATCACCCGGTCGCGCTTGAGCTTTGACAGATAGTCGATGAACAGAATCCCGTTGAGATGGTCGATTTCGTGCTGGACGCAGGTCGCGAGCAGTCCCTCGGCCTCCCGCTCGATCGTCTCGCCGGACAGGTCCGTATAGCGAAACCGCACACTCGCCGGTCGCTCGACCTCCTCGTAATATTCCGGGATCGAAAGGCAGCCTTCCTCGTACGTGCTCAACTCCTCGGACGAGGACAGGATCTCGGGGTTGATCAGCACGAGCGGCTGCCGATCGTCCTCTGAGCGCGAGACGTCCATGGTCACGAGGCGCAGGGGCACCCCGATCTGGATCGCGGCGAGGCCGATGCCCGGGGCGTCATACATGGTTTCCAGCATGTCGTCGGCGAGCGTCCGGATCGCGTCCGTGACGGACCCGACGGGCTTCGAAACAAGGCGCAGCTGGGAATCGGGAAGGATCACAAGAGGTCTGATGGTCATGACGGCTGGAGATAAGGTTTCGCTTGAGGATGGTCAAATCGTTCGTGATCTGTTCGGATAGGCCGAATCGCTGCGAGACATACTCCATGAATGCCCCAGTCCTTACCGTCGGATCACTTGTCGTGACCTGGAGCGAATTGGCCCTGGGGATGGCTGTCTTGGCGCTCCTGCTGCTCCTGACCGTCACCATACTGCTTTTCAAGGCACGGCGGGAGCGGGCGATCGAGGAAGCCGCGTCGGTGGAGCGGGCCCATGAAATGGACGACAAGGTGGCCGAGCTGGCCCGTATCCATGCGGAAATGACCGGGCGCATGCAGACGATGGCCGAGGTGTTCGGCAGCCGGCAGAGCGATTTCGCGCGCTTGCTCTCCGAGCGTATGGACGGCCTGCAGCACAGGCTGGGGCAGGGGATCGAAGCGTCCACGAAGCAGCAGCACGAGAACCTGTCCAAGCTCAACGAGCGCCTTGCCGTCATCGACGTGGCGCAGCGCAATCTGACCGATCTCACAGGCGAGATCGTGGGTTTGCGGGATATTCTCTCCAACAAACAGACCCGAGGCGCCTATGGCCAAGGTCGGATGGAGGCGATCATCCGCGACGGGCTTCCGAGCAACGCCTTCGAGTTCCAGCCGACGCTATCGAACCGCACGCGGCCGGATTGCATCGTGCGGCTGCCGGGAGACGGGCGCGGTCTCGTCGTGGACGCCAAGTTTCCGCTCGAGAGCTTCACCCTGTTCCGCGAAGCCGCCGGCGATGAAGCGCGCGGTCGCGCCGCCGCGCGCGTCCGCAACGACATGCTGGCCCACGTGAAGGACATTGCGGAAAAATACTTCATCCCCGGCGAAACGCAGGATGTGGCGTTGATGTTCGTGCCTGCGGAATCGATCTATGCCGATGTCGCCGAGCATTTCGAAGACGTGGTGCAGAAGGCCCATCGCGCCCGCGTCGTGATCGTCTCGCCATCGCTTCTCGCGCTCGCGATTCAGGTGATGCAGGCGCTGGTGCGCGACGCCCGCATTCGCGAAGAGGCCCGCGTCATTCAGACGGAAGTGCAGAAACTTCTGGAAGACGTCGACCGCCTTTCCTCGCGCGTGGCCAAGCTTGATTCCCATTTCCGCCAGGCCCAGGACGACGTCACGCAGATCAGGACGTCGACCGAGAAAATCACCAAGCGTGGCCAGCGCATCGAGATGCTCGAGTTCGACAAGGGCGAGACGCCCGATCAGGCCGCTCTGCTGCGCGCCCAGACGCCCAGTCTGCGCGCCGTCGAGTAGCTGCCGTTCCTTGCGCCTGTCCCCTCAATCGAGGTGGAACAGTTCCGTGCGCGCGACGTTCCTACCCCGTCGAACCATTCAGCGCCGGTGCATCCGCGCCGGTGCGATTCAACGCAATCAAAGGAACGTTCCCATGGGCCTTTTCTCAAAGGACATCAAAAGCTTGGACGATCTGTTCGTGCACACTCTGCAGGACATCTACTACGCCGAGAACCAGATCAAGAAGGCGCTTCCCGACATGATCGAGAAGGCGACCGATTCACAGCTCAAGCAAGCGTTCAAGACTCACCTCGGCGAGACCGAAAACCATATCAAGCTCGTCGAGCAAGTGTTTCGTCAGCATGGACGGGAGCCGAAGGAAGTCACCTGTCCGGCGATCAACGGCATTATCGATGAAGCGCAGGACATCGCGGGCGACGTCGCCGACAAGAAGGTTCTGGACGCCGCTCTGATCGCCGCGGCGCAGGCTGTCGAGCACTACGAGATCACGCGTTACGGAACGCTGGTCGCGTGGGCGAAGCAGCTCGGCCGCGAAGATTGCGCAACGATCCTGCATCAGATTCTTGATCAGGAAAAAGCGACCGACGAAAAGCTCAACGGCATCGCCAAAAGCAGCGTGAATACCAAAGCCGCTTAACTGCCAAAAAGGGAACGGCGGAGCGTGCGCCGTTCCCTCATGTCGGCGTCGACCTCAGCGGAGCGCATGTTTGCAGAAATCCCGCGAGGTCGTCGGTGACGTAGTCGATATGCGGCGTCTTGACGGCTTCCTGTTCGAACGCCTCACGGAAGGGATCGACGGTCTTGGGAACGACGAGCGTCGTCATCATTCCGAGTTCGCGCGGTACCACCA
>NZ_JBFUKD010000532.1:0-2661 GCF_056401005.1 Microvirga sp. P4_G7
CGCCTGGGACAGCGCCAGACCAGCCGGCGCAGCGTTCCACAACGCCACGCTCGCGTCGGCAAATTGCAGCACGCGGACGTCGCGCACGAGATCGGTGCCATCGGGTCCGGTCACCGTGAAGGTGCCGTCGCCGTTGTCGACGACTTGAGATTCCGCGGCCGTGCCGGAAAACTTGGCGACGTTCGTCCCCGTGCCGCCGTCGAGCGTGTCGTCGCCGAGGCCACCGTCGAGCGTATCGTTGCCGCCGTTGCCAGTCAGCGCGTTGGCGTTGGTATCGCCGGTGAACCAATCGTTGCCGGAACCGCCTGTGAGGTTCTCGATGTTGAGAAGGGTGTCGAGGCCATAATTGGTGTTCTGAGCTTGACGTTGCAGAGTCAGATCAACGATTGCGCCTATGTCGCCGCTGTAGAGAGCTGTGTCGAGACCGCCGTTGCCGTTGACGGTATCGTTGCCAAACCCACCGTCGAGCGTGTCATTGCCCAAATTCGTCGTCAGAACATTGTCGCCAGCATTGCCTGTAAGACGATGGTTCCCTGCACCTCCGGCGGTCGCATTTTCAACATTCAGGATCGTCTTGAACCCAACGCCCGTATCTTGGCGAGCAGCGTTTGCGAGGTTCAACGTAATGCCGCTTGCGCCGAACCAATTGATGACGTCCTGTCCGGTTCCGGCGTCGATGAAGTCGTCACCGATCCCGGCATTGATGCTATCGTTGCCATTCCCGCTCCACACCGTGTTGGCGCCAGATCCCACATCGATGACGCCACTGATCAACGTTCCTTCGCGGTTGTCGAAGGTGTCGTCGCCGTCGCCCAGCTTGACATCGCCCTTGATCGTTCCGCGATTTGTGATCAGGTCTCGCCCCTGCGAGCCCATGATTGCGGTTTGGCTCCCGACACCTCCACCCAGTATCGAACCGCTGTTGACGAGCCTTGTATATCCTCGGACGCCAGTTGCATCGGCGATCAATTCAAACGTGAGTGCCGTGCCCTTTTGGCCGAAAATGGTTCCGTCGTTGAAAACGTCGAGGACGTAGCCGTGAAAACGCACGCCTTCGTCCTTTCCCCCGACAATGCCGCTGTTCTTGAGGTTGTGGAATGTGAAGGGGTCGCCGGCAACAAAGATCCCTCGCTCCTCACCGTAGACGGATCCACTGGCCCCAACATTGATGTTGCTGTCCCATCCGGCGGCATAAATTCCCCAGTGGCGCGCAGACACGCTACCCAAGACCGAAACGGCAAGATCGCCCGAAGGCGCGTGAATGCCATTTGCCCCTTCGCCCGTCGCGGACAGAGAACCTCCGGCCTCAACAAAATACGCATCTCCCCTCGCGGCAACGCTCGCATGTACGCCGTCCGCATTCTGTGTCGGTTGGATCGTATTGATGACTTTGAGGGCCATGGAATGTTTCCTGTGGGACGTGACGTCGCCTCCATGCCATGCCTTCCGCTGCGTCGCCCCCGTTCGAACGGACGGGAGGCGAGGCGATTTTAGGACATCCACTGCGCTGAACGAGCGACCGCGCACTCGCGCGCGAAACGGGCGTCACCGTGCGCGACGATACTGCTTTCAGTCCGCGCGCTGGTTTGGAATCCGGAAGCGCGCCGCGAAACGGCGGATCGATCGTTGCGGCGTCAATGAGGCGCCATGGAAACTGCGGGGGGTCAGATGACGTAGAAATCCTTGTAGGTCATCTTCAAATTCTTGCTCAACGTCGCGATCTGAACCTGTACTGCCGCGCCGACACCATCCGCATCATAGAACAGGGCCCCCGTCTTCTTGTTGTAGATGAGTCGGTCGTCCGCGTCGTGCGCCTGTGATCCCGAATAGAATGCGCTGCTTTTGAGGAGTGCCGGTTTCGTCGGCGAGCCCTTCTTGCCGACGGCCTTGAAGATCGCGTTGTCGAGCCAGACCGTGTCGTCCCTCACCGAAAAATCCGTGATCTTGTCGATGTTGGTCTTGCCGGTTTTGGTATCGAAGACGAAGACGTCCTTGCCCGCTCCGCCGGACAAGGTGTCCTTTCCGGTCTTGCCGTCGATGGTGTCACGCCCAGGTCCGCCTTTGATGGTGTTGGCGAGCGTGTTGCCGGTGAGCTTCATCGGACCGACTCCGAGCCCCGTCAGCTTCTCGACATTGCTTCCGAGCGCAAAGCTGGCAAAGGCCCAGACGGTGTCGGTTCCCTCACGAGCGCGTTCGCTCACCCGATCTCCTGTTTGATCGACGATGTAGACGTCGTTGCCGGCGCCTCCCGCCATGAAATCTGCGCCCGCGCCGCCGTCGATGAGATTGCTTGCAGCGTTGCCGATGAGTTGGTTGCCGAGGGCATTGCCGCCCAGCGAAAAGACGGCAGGACCCGCAGCGTTCAGATTCTCGATTTCGGGGGCCAATGCGTAGTTTGCGAAAGTGAAGACCGTGTCGAGACCGGATCCGAACGCTTCGATAATTTGGTCGCCCGCTTGATCCACGACGTAGCTGTCGTCGCCCGTGCCCCCTTCGAGCCGATCGGCGCCTGATCCACCATCGAGCAGGTCGTTGCCGCCTCCGCCGAGCAATCGGTCGTCACCGTCGCCGCCGTTGAGTGTGTCGGCAACATCGCCCGCGGAGCCTTTCGCGTTGAGACGAAACACCGCGCCGCCGTAATTGACCACGTAGAGATTGCCC
>NZ_JBFUKD010000533.1:0-2654 GCF_056401005.1 Microvirga sp. P4_G7
GGACATCACGGAGCGTGCGCGCATCGCGTCCGGTTCCGACAAGCCCTCGATGGAAAAGGCCATGGCAGATGCCTATGGCGAACTGGTGCGAATCTACGGCATTCTCGAAAAGCACTACCGTGACATGCAGGACATGGAATTCACGGTCGAGAAGGGCAAGCTCTGGATGCTTCAGACCCGCAACGGCAAACGCACGGCGAAAGCCGCGCTCCGGATTGCGGTCGAGCTCGCGAGCGAAGGGCTGATCACGAAGGAGGAAGCAGTGACGCGGGTCGATCCCGCCGCACTGGACCAATTGCTGCATCCGACCATCGATCCCAAGGCCGATCGCAAGATTCTCGCAAGCGGCTTGCCCGCGTCGCCTGGCGCCGCGTGCGGCGAGATCGTGTTCTCGTCGGACGACGCCGAGGCCGCGAAGAAAGCGGGTCGAAAGGTCATTCTGGTACGGATCGAAACCTCGCCGGAGGACATTCATGGCATGCACGCTGCAGAAGGCATCCTGACGACGCGAGGCGGCATGACCTCTCACGCGGCGGTGGTCGCGCGCGGCATGGGCAAGCCCTGTGTGTCGGGCGCGGGTTCGATTCGCGTCGACTACGCGGCGCAGACGCTGACGGTCGCTGGACAGACGCTGAAACGAGGCGATATCGTCACCATCGACGGTGGCAATGGGCAGGTGCTCATTGGCGAAGTCAAAATGCTGCAGCCGGAACTCTCCGGTGAATTCGCGACACTGATGGGCTGGGCGGACCGGGTGCGCCGCATGAAGGTGAGGGCGAACGCCGAGACGCCCCTCGATGCGAAGACGGCGCGAACGTTCGGCGCCGAAGGCATCGGACTTTGCCGCACCGAGCACATGTTCTTCGATGCGGATCGCATCGTCGCCGTGCGCGAGATGATCTTGTCGGACGACGAGGCTGGACGACGCGCCGCTTTGGCGAAGCTCCTGCCGATGCAGCGCGCCGACTTCGTCGAATTGTTCACGATCATGAGCGGCCTGCCGGTCACGATCCGCCTGCTCGATCCGCCGTTGCACGAGTTTCTTCCGCACACCGACGAGGAAATGCAGGAAGTCGCGACGGCGATGGGCGCCTCGGCGGAGAAGTTGAAGAGCCGCGCTGCGGAGCTGCACGAGTTCAATCCGATGCTCGGCTTCCGCGGCGTCCGCCTTGCGATCGCCTATCCCGAGATCGCCGAAATGCAGGCGCGTGCGATCTTCGAAGCCGCCATCGAGGCCGGTCGTCAGACCGGCAAGCCCGTGGTGCCGGAAGTGATGGTTCCGCTCGTCATGACGAAGGCGGAGCTCGATTTGGTGAAGGCACGGATCGACGCGATGGCTGCGGCCGTCGCGAAAGAAACCGGCATCACCGTGGAATACCAAGTCGGAACGATGATCGAGTTGCCGCGCGCGGCGTTGCTCGCCGGCGACATTGCGAAATCGGCGGAGTTCTTCTCCTTCGGCACCAATGATCTGACGCAGACCGCGCTCGGCATTTCGCGGGACGATGCCGCATCGTTCCTCGGGCCCTACACGCAAAAGGGAATTCTTGCGCACGATCCCTTCGTCACCATCGACCAGGAAGGCGTCGGCGAGCTGATCAAGATCGCGGCCGAGCGGGGCAGGGCGACGCGCGCCGGGATCAAACTCGGCATCTGCGGCGAGCATGGCGGCGATCCCGCCTCTGTTCATTTCTGCGAAGGCGCGGGCCTCGATTATGTCTCGTGTTCACCCTACCGGGTGCCGATCGCCCGTCTCGCCGCGGCGCAGGCGGCTCTCGGCGGCAAGGCGGCCAGTCAAGCATAGGGACGAAACACCATGCAGTACGAAGGCTCGTGTCATTGTGGAGCGGTGGCGTTCAAAGTCGAAGCGGATCTTGCGCAAGTCATGGAGTGCAACTGCTCCCATTGCAGACGCAAAGGCTATCTGCTGACCTTCGTGCCCCGCGGAGCGCTGAATGTGTCGCGTGGAGAGGACAATCTCTCCACGTACACCTTCAACACGCACACCATCAAACATCGCTTCTGTGCGACATGTGGCTGCGCCCCGTTTGGGGAGGGGAAACACCCGGCGACCGGGAACGATATGGCGGCGATCAACGTGCGCTGTCTCGAATCGGTCGACTTGGCCGAGCTCGATCCCAAGCCCGTCGACGGCAAGAATTTCTGAATCGAGGCCGRCTGGCACGGTCAAGCTTGGCTTGCTGGAACCGACTTCAAATTGAAATGTTATAAAAGGTGTCTATAATGTCTTTCGCGTGATCCCGACGAGGGAGCCGGATGCGAGAGCGCTTTGAATTTACCAATGACAATCGGAAAAATGGCGTCGATTCGGTGAGTTCCGCCATGGGAGACGCCGTCGCCGATAGGCTCGGCCTGGCGAGCTTGCGCCAGATTTTCCTCCAGTCGTCGGGATTCCTGTGTGTCGTAAGCGAGCCCGACCGCGTCATCACGTTGACGAATCTGACATTCCGACAATTGACGGGCCATCGAGACGTCACCGGAGCCACCTTCGCCGAGACGTCTGTGGGATGCGATCCACGTCTGGCAGCTTGCCTTGACGAAGTCCGCGCAAGCGGGCTCGGAATCTGTGCCGAACCTTGGCTTTTTCCTGTTCGACGAGCTTCCGACTCTCCGCCCGAAGAACGGTTCGTTGC
>NZ_JBFUKD010000534.1:0-2654 GCF_056401005.1 Microvirga sp. P4_G7
GGATACGTCGTCGAGCACCCGTTCGAGAACCGTCTGCAGGCGACGGGCGCCGATGTTCTCGACGGAATCGTTCACCTCGACGGCGACCTTGGCGAGTGCGTCGATGGAATCGGGCGTGAAGACGAGATCGACGCCCTCGGTCTTCAGAAGCGCGACCGATTGCTTGATCAGGCTCGCTTCGGTGTCGGTGAGAATGCGCTTGAAATCGTCGACCGTGAGCGGCGCCAGTTCGACGCGGATCGGCAGGCGGCCCTGCAATTCGGGCAACAGGTCCGACGGCTTCGAGACATGGAACGCGCCCGACGCGATGAAGAGAATGTGATCGGTCTTCACCGGTCCATGCTTCGTCGAGACCGTCGTGCCCTCGATGAGCGGCAGCAGATCGCGCTGCACGCCTTCGCGCGAGACATCGACGCCGGAGCGCCCTTCACGATTGCCGGCGATCTTGTCGATCTCATCGAGGAACACGATGCCGTTGTCTTCCACCTGCCGGATCGCGTCCTGCACGAGTGCGTCCTGGTCGAGAAGCTTGTCGGATTCCTCCGTCACCAGCGGCGCATAGGCTTCACGCACGGTCGTGCGCCGTGCCTTCGCCCGGTTGCCGAAAGCTTTGCCGAACATGTCGCCGAGATTGATGGCGCCCACCGATGCACCCGGCATGCCGGGAATTTCGAACATCGGCATGCCCTGACCGCCGCCCGATTGAATCTCGATCTCGATCTCCTTGTCGTCGAGTTCGTTGGCGCGCAGCTTTTTACGAAAACTATCGCGCGTCACAGCGCTCGCGGTCGTGCCGACCAGTGCATCGAGCACGCGCTCTTCCGCAGCAAGATGCGCTTTCGCCTGCACCTGCTTGCGGCGATCCTCGCGCACGAGACCGATGCCGATCTCGACGAGATCGCGCACGATCTGCTCCACATCGCGGCCGACATAGCCGACTTCCGTGAATTTCGTCGCTTCGACCTTCAAGAACGGCGCGTTGGCGAGGCGCGCCAGACGCCGCGAGATTTCCGTCTTGCCGCAACCGGTCGGTCCGATCATCAGGATGTTCTTCGGCGCCACCTCTTCGCGCAACGCCCCGTCGAGCTGCTGACGCCGCCAGCGATTGCGCAAAGCAATCGCGACGGCGCGCTTCGCATCGTGCTGACCGACGATGTAGCGATCGAGTTCGGAAACGATTTCACGGGGAGAGAATGTGGTCATGAGCTCATGAGGGGATGTGGAAGTTTGGCGGTCAAACGAACGGGCAAGAGGCCGAGCAGGGTTCTGCGAATTGGATGCCACCCGGCGCTGAGAAGAAGGACGAACGCACCAAGGGCGAGAATGGTCGCGGGCGCGGTCTGATCCTCCATCCCGGCATGACGGATCAAGTCCGCGAAAGCATACCCGGCATAAGCGAGACCGGATACCAAAAGCGCGCGGCGGTCGATGGCGACGGCGACAGCCGCGAGGCCGAAGAAGATTGCCAGAACGCCCAATGCGACTGTCATCTTGATCGCGTCCGAACCAGTGATCAGTCCAAAAACCATCGAGTGGACGATCATCGGTGCCGCCAGGAGGTGGAGCCAAAAGGCGATGTCGGTACGCCGCGTTTCACGTCGTGGATCGGACAAGTCGAACCGGAGCGCGAGAGCGAATATCCCCAGCCCAAGGAAGAGAACGATGTAGCGCAGAAGGTACTCGACGGAATCGGGGGCGAAGGCCGCCAAGGCAGCCACGACGGACAATGCGAGCGAAGCAGCTCCTGCAGCAATGGTGATGGGCACCCGAAACCGCCAGTAATGAACGCCGGTCATCAGCAAAGTGAGCAGCGCGGCAGTCGCAATAACTCCCGCCTTTTCCGAAAGCACCCAGCCGGTGTCCACTTCGAACACGCGCGCCAGAGCCATATCCGCCACACCAAAAGCCGCAACGGCAAAAAGACAGAGCAGTGCAATGCTGGGAAGGGCCATGCGGCGGCGACGGGTAAAGAATTCCGCAAGCAGCCACGCCGCAACCGCAAGTGCAAACCACATTGCGATCCTTCCGCCCGAATTCATGGCGAAATAGCCGAGCGCGCTGGTGAACAATCCGATCCCCAGCGTCACGAAAATATCGCTGAAGCCGGTGATGAAACGCAGTTTCTCATCGTCATCGGGTACCGCATCCGGAGACGAGGTTGGAATGGCGTGCACAAGGGCGCGAAGATCGTTTGCTTGTTCGGCGCTGACGATGCCGCGTTGAATCGCCAAGTCGAGGGTTTGTTCGTCGATCACGTGTCGAGGCTTTCTATAACAATGTTGCCATTGGTATAGACGCAGATTTCGGCAGCGATTCCAAGCGAGCGGCGGACGATGGCTTCGGCGTCCATTTCGCTGTCGGCGAGGGCCCGGGCGGCTGCGAGCGCATAATTGCCGCCCGATCCGATCGCCATGATGCCGCCCTCGGGTTCGAGCACGTCGCCGCTGCCGGAGAGCAGGAGGCCGACCTCCTTGTCGGCGACGAGCATCATCGCCTCGAGGCGGCGCAGGTAGCGGTCGGTGCGCCAGTCCTTGGTGAGTTCGACGCAGGCACGGGTGAGCTGGCCCGGATATTGTTCGAGTTTGGCCTCGAGACGCTCGAAGAGCGTGAAGGCGTCGGCGGTGGAGCCGGCGAAACCGCCGATCACGCCCCCT
>NZ_JBFUKD010000535.1:0-2644 GCF_056401005.1 Microvirga sp. P4_G7
GATGTGGGGATGATCGAGGGGCGGCGTCGCGCCGATGCACATGAACTCCTTCGCGCCCACGTGAATGACGGAAACGCCGGGATCGTTGTGGAAGTGGGGAGTACCTTTGTCGGCCATGTCCATGCCTTGGAAAATGCGAAGTTCGGGAAATCCGGATTTGGCCGGCACCATAATGTTTGAATGACCATGCGCCTAGAGCATGATGCCGAAAAGTGCAGCCCCCATGATCGCGAGTGGACATTGCGCCGTCGCACTTTGGTGCCTTAGAGCTGTTTTCCCATCAGATAAAGGTCGCGCAACCCATGCTGTTCTTCAACTCCGCCGGCGTCAGCATCGCCTATGTGGATGTCAGGCCGGAGGAGGGACACGGGGATCCCATACTCCTGATCCACGGTTTCGCTTCCAACTACGCGGTAAACTGGCTCAATACGATGTGGTTCAAGACCCTCAACCGGGCCGGGTTCCGCGTGATCGCTCTCGACAATCGGGGGCATGGGCAGAGCGAAAAGCTCTACGATCCCGAGGCCTACAATTCCTACACCATGGCCGACGACGCCCGGCGCTTGCTCGACCACCTGTCCATCGAGCGCGCGGACGTGATGGGTTATTCCATGGGCGCAAGAATCACCGCGCATCTGGCGCTCACCGCACCGGAGCGGATGCGCTCCGTTCTGCTGGGCGGGCTCGGCATCCATTTGATCGAAGGGGTCGGCTTGCCCCTCGACATCGCCGACGCGATGGAGGCACCGTCGCTCGATGTCCTCACGGACCCGATGCAACGGATGTTCCGCGCCTTCGCGGAGCAGACAAAGAGCGACCTGAAGGCGCTCGCCGCCTGCATTCGCGGATCGCGGCAAGTGCTCACCGCGGAGCAGGTGGGTTCGATCGCCCTGCCGACCCTGATCTCCGTCGGCACGACAGACGATGTCGCCGGATCGGGACACGCGTTGGCCGCTCTCATGCCGAACGCGGAGACGCTTGATATCCCCGGTCGCGACCACAATCTCGCGGTCGGCGACCGGGTTCACAAACAAGGAGTCTTGGACTTCCTCGCGTCCCGACCGTGAATTCACCCATTTCCTCAACGGGACGCGGAAAGTTGAATCGTGGGAATCGTTTGCGAGTGAATATTGATTTTTTAGTCGAGGTGCCCCCGTAAGTGAACATTCCTCTCGGTTTGATTCAAGTAAGGGAGCGCAGGCTATTGATTTGAGACTCGAATTTCTCCAGATCCATATCGTAGGGGAAACTGATGACACGTCTCGACAGCGTCATTCGCCGGCTGAGCGCTCAGCGCGACCTATTGAATTGGGCCGCGGAGGAGATCGAGCCGACCGGCTATGTCCTTGAACTGGGCCTCGGCAACGGCCGCACCTACGACCACCTTCGAGCGCGCCTTCCGGGCCGGAAGATCTATGCCTTCGAGCGGACCTTCGCCGCGCATCCCGGCTGCGTGCCGGGCAACGGCTATCTCATCATGGGCGATATTTTCGAGACCATTCCCCTGTTTATCGAGAAAAAAGGAAAGGGCTGCGCGGCCCTGATCCACGCCGATATCGGATCTGGCGACGAGGACCTGAACCGCCAACTGGCCCAACAATTGTCACCTCTGATCGAACCGCTGCTCGCTCCCGGCGGGCTGTTCATCGCCGATCGCGCCTTCGATCTTCCGTCCTGCGCCGACATTTCCTCGCAGACCGGCATCGCTAAGGGACGCTATTTCGTGTACCGACGCCCTCGCGAAGCGCGGAATGTCACCGAGACGGCGACCGTCGCGCGGTAGCGCCTGACCCTGAGAGCCAGGAGAACAATTTTCGGCGTCCTGCAAGAAATACGGGACGTCCATGCTCCACGGGACTAGGGAAAGAGACGGTGCGCGCTTATCTATGCTAGTCCCGACCGTCGCCGCGTTGGCAAGGAGCCGATCATGACTCAGATGCGCATGAAGTCAGGGCCCGTCGAGGCCGTGGCCGGAATAGTCGATCCGCTGTGGGATCGCATGCGCCGCGAAGCCGAAGACGCGGCCCGCCGGGAGCCTGCTCTCGCCGGCTTCATGTTGAGCTCGGTCACCCATCAACCGAGCCTCGAAGCCTCGGTGATCCACCGCGTCGCGGCGCGCCTTGCTCATCCCTCGGTGCCGGCCGATCTCCTGCAGCAGACGTTTCAAGAGGCGATCGAGACCGAAACCTCCATGGTTCAGGCTTTTCGCGCTGACATCAGCGCGGTGATGGACCGTGACCCGGCGTGCGAGCGGGCCATCGAGCCTGTGCTGTATTTCAAAGGGTTCCACGCAATCCAGACCCACCGCCTGGCGCATTGGCTGTGGACGCGGGGACGCCGGGACTTCGCGCTTTATCTGCAGAGCCTCTCGTCTGAGGTGTTTCAGACGGACATCCATCCGGCTGCCCGGATCGGAAAGGGCATATTCCTCGATCATGCCACCGGCCTCGTAGTCGGTTCGACCGCCGTCATCGAGGACAACGTCTCGATGCTGCAGGATGTGACTCTCGGCGGCACGGGCAAGGAGCGCGGCGATCGCCACCCGAAGATCCGCCACGGCGTGCTGATCGGCGCTGGCGCAAAAATTCTCGGCAACATCGAAGTCGGCCATTGCGCGCGGGTCGCCGCCGGCTCGGTGGTGCTC
>NZ_JBFUKD010000536.1:0-2603 GCF_056401005.1 Microvirga sp. P4_G7
GTTCATGGGAGAAATATACGGAAATTCCGTACAAACCGCAACAGCAATCGTACGGAATTTCCGTATATTCGCAGTCCGCTGTGGCGGGCCTGTTTCTCGGAGAATGCACCCGCCGCAATTCGCGGCCTACCACGCCATCGTGGCTTGGACTCAATCGGCCCCACATTCCGCCGAAGCGGAAATTCTCAACTCATGGAAGGTCTAGCGATTTCAGCGGAAAAATTGGTCGGAGTGGCAGGATTTGAACCTGCGACCCCTACGTCCCGAACGTAGTGCGCTACCAGACTGCGCTACACTCCGACGCCGAAATCATCGGGAGGCGGTCTTATAGCGACGAGGGGTGACTGCCGCAAGCGGCAAATGGGACAAAAACGACAATCACGTCATTCACGGACAAGATGGTTGCCAGCGGTCAATCCGGCGACTATGTAGACCGCGCTTCGCAAGCGCATTGGGGCGTCGCCAAGTGGTAAGGCAGCGGTTTTTGGTACCGCCATTCCCAGGTTCGAATCCTGGCGCCCCAGCCAAATGCGCTTGAAGCAACAGAGCTTCCCGAAAATTTGTCTGATTTCACATTCCAAGCAATCCGCTCAAGATTGATGTTTCGATATAACATCCTCCACATACGGAGAGGTTTCTCCTGAGGCGGGACCGAATAGACAGTTGTAATGAGCCGCCTCATTGCAACCGCGAATTCAAACGACCTTTCCACCCTTGCGACCCCGCACGAGATCGGCGCCGGGGATCTCCCCAGCGCGATCCTGCAAGGCGGTCCGGGGGAGGATATCCTGGTCCTCCTCGACGGGGGTACCTTCGATCTCACGCTTCCTGCGATCTTTGCCGGTTTCGAGACCATTCGCGGTTCGGAGCAGCACGACGCGATTGTGCTCAACGCGGCCCGCTTCGATGGGGTCGCGGCCTTCGACGGCGGTCCTGCGTCGGCCACCCACTGGGACAAAATCCTGCTGCAGGGGGCCGCGTTCGACGTCCGTGCAAAGGTCTTCACCGGCATCGACGAGCTTTCCCTCGCGACGGACGGCGCTGAACTGATCGTCGACGATCTCGCGACGGCCCTCATCGCCGGCGGCATCGCGAGCCAACATGATCGGCTGATTGCGACGACGCTCACCTTCACGGCGCCGGAGCGTATGCGGCTTCACCGCCAGGGCATCGACACCATCCTCGATGCGGGCGGCGAGCATGTGAATGCGCCGCCTGTCACCGCGGGTCTACAGGGCGACCGCATCGAGGCGGCGCCTGGCCAGCGCTATTTCCTCGATGTCGGCCGCGACGCCGCGATCAGCGACGATGACGGCACGTTCAGCCTTCTCACCGTCGCCGCGCCACAGCAGCGCGGCCCGCCTGGGCGCCTGGGCATCGATCTGGCGGGGATGGTGGCGCTCAGTGCCGGCTATGCGCCCGGCAGCACCGTCACCGTCGGCGGGGCCGATGTGGGAATGTTGTGGGACGCGAGTGATATCGGCCTCAGCATCGCCTTCAACGCCGATGCCACACTGGCGCGCGTCGAGGAGATTGTCCGCGCCATCACCTTCACCACCGCCACGATACCTCCCGACCACACCACGCACCACGAGGTGAGCGTGACACTCGCCGATGAAGGTGGGCGCCGCTCGTCCTCGATCGTCACCATCGTGCAGAGCGTCGAGATCGAGCCTCCGCCTCTCGTGCTCAGCCACGCCAGTGTCGCGGAGCTCGCCCCGGACGGCGCGCTCGTCGGCTTTCTGACAGCGCGTATTCCCGGCGTCGGCGATGCCTTCGCCTATGCCCTGCTCGACAATGCCGAGAACCGCTTCAGCCTCGACGGTGATCGGCTCCTGGTGCTGAACGGCATCAAGCTCGATTACGAGCAGCACCGCTCGCACACGATCACGGTGCGCGCGACCGGGCCCGGCAACGTGATCGTCGATCAGGTCTTCACCATTGTCGTCGAGGACGTGCTCGACGAGACGATCATCGGCGTCGGCAATGGCGCGGGCGGCGATGACGCGGGTGGCGGAACCAGCAACGGTTCGCGCGGCGCCAACACTCTCGTGGGCGGGCGCGGCAAGGACAAGCTGAAGGGCGGCGAGGGCCGCGATATACTCTACGGCAAAGGCGGCAACGATGTGCTCACCGGCGGCGAGGACGCGGACATCTTCGTCTTCGACACCAAGCCGCACACCATCAAGAATCTCGATCGGATTGCCGATTTCAACCCGAAATACGACGACATCCAGCTCGATGACAAGGTGTTTAGGAAACTCCGCGAGAAGGGTTCGCCGGAAAACCCGGCGCCGCTTTCGAAGGCGGCGTTCTGGAAGGGCGCCGCTGCGCACGACAAGAACGATCGCGTGATTTACGACCCACGGACGGGCGCATTGTTCTACGACCCCGACGGCACGGGAAGCGCCGCCTCGTCGAAGTTCGCGGTGACGAAGCCGAAACTGGCGTTGAGCCATAAGGACATTTTTGTCATTTGATCCGATCTCTCATGCGAGAAAAACATGCCTCCTTCCTTCATCGACGTGATGTGCAAGCTGGAGACGGTCGAACCCGGCAAGCGCGAATTCGCCAATCCGAAAGACGGCGACGCTGTCGTCGTT
>NZ_JBFUKD010000537.1:0-2592 GCF_056401005.1 Microvirga sp. P4_G7
GCCCTGCCGCGCGCCGTCGCAGATCTCGTCCAGCGCGTCGTCTGTCACCGCGACGTGGAGCGATATGGATTGCTATACACCCTTTTGTGGCGCGTCCTTCACGGCGAGAAGGCGTTGCTCGACATACCGAGCGATCCGCTTGTCCACCGCCTCGAAATGATGGCGAAATCCGTTCGGCGCGACTTGCACAAGATGCACGCCTTCGTGCGATTCCGCCGCATCGAAGAGGCGGGCGCGGAACGCTTTCTCGCATGGTTCGAGCCGGAGCATTTCATCCTCGAAGCAACGGCGCCGTTTTTCATCGAGCGCTTCGGCAGCCTCGACTGGGCCATCTTGACGCCGATCGGCTCCTTGCATTGGAACCGCGAGCAACTGATCGTCGGTCCTGCGGGACGGCCAGGCGATGTACCGCCTCATGACGATGTCGAAGACGGATGGCGTGGTTACTACGAGAGCATTTTCAATCCGGCGCGGGTCAACCCGACGGCGATGCGCGCGGAGATGCCGAAGAAGTACTGGCGAAATCTGCCGGAGGCGCGCTCCATCCCGCACCTCGTGCGCGCGGCGCCCGCCCTGGTCGCCGAAATGATCGAACGGCAAGCGTCATCCTCGGTCAAGCGCGACCCCACCAAAGCGGTTCTCGCCATGGCCGAGCAGGAACCGCGAACCCTTGCCGAACTCAACCGCATCATCGTTGACGCGGAGCCGCTGGTGCCTGGCTCGACTCAGGCGGTTCTCGGCGAAGGGCCGGTGGGCGCACGTTTGGCCTTCGTCGGCGAGCAGCCGGGCGACGAGGAGGACCTGCGCGGCAGACCCTTCGTCGGACCGGCCGGACAGCTTTTGAGCCGTGCGTTGGCCGCGGCGGGGATTGCGCGCGAGGCGTGCTACCTCACCAATGCGGTCAAACATTTCAAGTTCGAGCAGCGTGGCAAGCGGCGCATCCATCAGAAACCGACGGCGGGGGAGGTGAAGCACTATCGGTGGTGGCTGATGAAGGAACTGGAGTTGGTGCGCCCGCATTTCGTGGTGGCGCTCGGGGCAACGGCCGCTCTTGCCCTGACCGGAAGGGCCGTCGCCATCACGCGGAACCGCGGGCCGGCACAATTCGACCGCTGGCCGGGCTACATGACCGTGCATCCCTCCTACCTCTTGCGCCTTCCCGATGAGACGGCGCAGCGAAGCGCCTACGACGCGTTCCTCGCCGATCTCGGGCAGATCCGTCAGAAGGCAGGCGGCGCCCACCGCTGATGCCGGGAGAGAAACCGTTGTTGCAGGGTCGATTCAGGGCCGGTGACCGCTCTCCAAAATAATAAACCTTGAATTGCGACGCTGTTGCGGCTATATAGCAAGCATCCAACCGACACGTTCGGTGGCCCGTAGCGCGCTTTCAATGCAGCCCGAGGCCCATTCCCGCACAAAATCGATTGTATTCAAGTCGTTCACGCGAGTGAGCGCGGATCGTGCAGTTCATCACTGTCACAAATCTTTTAATCCATACCTGCTAATCAGCCTCAATTCATGAGGGAGTTAAATGTCTACCGTAACCAAAATCCGTGCACCGAATGCACAACAACCGGCGCGCTCTGAAGTTCGTCGCCGCAATGCCGCCAAGACGGAGCAATCTTCCGGCTTGTCGAGAGAAGAAATTCGCCAGATCGTCCTCGAAATGATCGGCTAACACCACTGCACGACCGGGCCCGACCGAGTCGGGCCTGATGAAGGCGACGAGTGGTCTTATCCCCCGTCGCCCTAGGATCACCCCGAGACGACAAAAGTGGCCGCGCTGAGCTGATGCTCGAAGGCGGCCCTGCAATACGGCTCGCTGGCGCGCTTGATCTGATAGCGCGGTGTTTCATCTCCCGACGGCAATTGCTCCGTAACGACGAAGTCGCCGCTCCATGTGGCGCCGAGGATGAGCTTGTCGGTGAAAGTCACGTGCTGTCCGCACGCATAACGATACTTCGTCATCAAAATTCCTTTCGAGGATCCATGTCTGTCCGTCGCGCGGCACAACGCGCGACGGCGCGACCGATCGCCTGGGAGGCGCGGTGACGACACCGCCGAGGTTCGATCGGCACACGTGATGTCTTCTGGCTAGGCGTGGCCGGTCACCGGTGTCTGACGCTCGGGAGAAGGACGCCGCTCGGCCGGCAACAGGTTGAGATTGGCGGCGTGCTGGAGATGGGGCCCATCGCGGAACCGCTCTTGCCAGGGTCGCTGGGAGCGTCGGGACAGGGGTCCGCGGCTGAGCTCGTGCTCGGAGGCGATGCGGCTGTCATGGCGATGGATGGATCTGATCCGATACTTGGCGTCGACCGTGCTCGCCTTGATGCATGCGACGACCGTGTAAGGCGCCTTCCACGTGAGTTGCGGGAAGCGTCTGTCGGTGTAGAGCACGATTTCGCCGACCGCGAATTTATGGTTTGCCATGGCACGGCTCCTTGTCGTCGCTCATGCAGGCCGCCATGCACGATGAAAACGTGACGCGTGCGGTCGAATTTCGTCCATTCACAGACTGCGATTCACAGACGGCGATTCATCGCCCAAATTTCCACGTCCTCCATCGCGACGTCGTAGGGAAGGCCGTAGCGT
>NZ_JBFUKD010000538.1:0-2585 GCF_056401005.1 Microvirga sp. P4_G7
CCTTTCGCTCCGCAAGGGCACGACGCTGACAAAAGAGATGTTCCTCAACCATCTCTATGGCGGCATGGACGAGCCCGAACTGAAGATCATCGACGTGTTCATCTGCAAGCTCCGCAAGAAGCTGGCAAACGCGTCCGAGGGCAAGAACTATATCGAAACCGTCTGGGGCCGTGGCTACGTGCTGCGCGAACCGACGGAAGTCGAACAACGCGTCGCCGTCTGACCGGGGCGCAAAGGTATTCGACGTTTCAGCCCGGCCTCGTGCCGGGCTTTTTCGTAAACCCGGGGAGCTCGCATGAAAACCGCATTCCTGTCCTGGCAATTCTGGGCCTTGTCATCGGCGGCATTTGCAGCGCTCACCGCGATCTTCGCCAAGATCGGCGTCGAGCAGATCAACTCCGATTTTGCGACACTCCTGCGCACGGCCATCATTCTCGTCGTTCTCGGCGGCATCCTTTCCGCCACTGGGCAATGGCAGCCGCTCGGGTCGATCTCCGGACGCACCTATGTCTTTCTGACACTGTCCGCGCTGGCGACCGGCGCGTCCTGGCTCTGCTATTTTCGCGCGTTGAAGCTGGGCGACGCATCGCGCGTAGCGCCGATCGATAAACTGAGCGTCGTTCTCGTGGCTCTCTTTGGCGTAGCGTTTCTGGGCGAGCGGCTTTCCATCCCGAACTGGCTCGGTATCGCCTTCATAGCGACAGGTGCGGTCCTCGTCGCTTATCGCGCCTGAGTCAAAGCCGCATGAGAACGACGCCGCACGCGATCAAGCCGGCAGCAGCGATCCGGGTCCATCCGACACGCTCTTTCAGATAGAGTACGGCGATGGCGACTGCGAAGAGAACGCTTGTCTCGCGCAAAGCAGCGACAAGCGCGATCGGTGCCTGCGTGAAAGCCCAGATGACGATCCAATAGGATGAGAGAGCCATGGCGCCTGCCGCGACGCCTGGACGCCATGCGGGAGCGAGTCGGGTGAAGGCGCGCGTCCCATGCGCGACGAGAACGTAGGCACACGTCAACAGCCCATCGAGGATGCTGGCGAGAAAGAGGAAGCCGGATGGTGAGCCTGATAGGCGCGCACCCCATCCATCCACCAGCGTGTAGGACGCGGTGCACATCGCCGTGGTGATCGCATACAAGAAAGCTTTCGGCGGCATGCGGCCGGTGGCCCCCCCCTTGAGCGACATCAGACACACTCCTGATCCGATCGAGATGATCGCGACAGTCTTCATCACGGTCGTCACTTCGCCGAGGAAGGTGGCGCTCACGACGGCGACGATCAACGGCGCCGACCCGCGTGCGAGCGGATACACCTGGGAAAGATCGCCGTGATCGTAGGCCCGCAAGAGAGAGATCTTGTAAAAGACATGGATGAGCGCCGACACGAGAATCCACGGCCAAGCATCCCAGACAGGCAGCGGGAAGAAGGGCAGGAGGATGAGGCAAAGGCCCAACTGCGACAGACAAAGAAGCAGAAGAGACGACACCCGGTCGAGCCCGACTTTGAAAAGGGCGTTCCACCCAGCATGCATGAGAGCCGCCAGAAGAACGGCGGCGAAGACGATCAGAGTCACAGGCGGGGTCTTTCAAAGTGAATTGCCGGCTATGTGCCCTTGTGTCACATTAGAACGGACCTGATAATCGAGTTGTTCTGACAAGTGATGTGCGTTTTCCTCACATGGCCCACCGTCGCCTGCCTTCTTTGAACGCCCTCACAGCCTTTGAAGCCGCAGGGCGGCTCGGACGCATGACTCTCGCCGCGGAGGAACTTTCCGTTACGCACGGTGCCATCAGCCGCCACGTGCGTCACCTCGAAGAGGTGTTGGGAATTCGGCTGTTCGAAGGACCAAAGAACGCCCTGCGGCTTACCGAGAGCGGCCGGACACTGTTGTCCCACCTGACGGCCGGGCTGGATCGTCTAGAGGCGGGCGTGCGCGCCGTCGCGGATGAGGATGAAGGAGCGCTGGATGTCTCGTGCACCGGCACCTTCAGCATGCGGTGGTTGATTCCGCGCTTGCATCGTTTCCAAGCGGCACATCCCGCGGTCGAGATCCGTCTGTCGGCGTCTTATGCGCCCGTCGACTTTGCTCGTGAGCGTTATGAGGTGGCTATCCGCCTGGCGGAGGATGGGATGCCCAACGACGCGATCGTCACGGAGCTCTTCCGCGAACATTTCGGCCCGGTGGTATCTCCTGCCCTCGCCGCGCGATACGAGATTCGCGAGATGGACGACCTTCAACGCATACCGCACCTCCACACCATCACCCGAAGGGATGCATGGGCGAACTGGGCGTCCCGTTGCGCAGGGTGGAAGAATGTCGATTTTCCGGGCGCCGAATACGAGCATTTCTACTACATGCTCGAAGCTGCGACCGGCGGCCTCGGTGCCGGAATTGCTCCATGGCCCATGGTGATCGATGACATCAAGGCCGGACGCCTCGTCGCGCCGTTCGGCTTCGTTCCCAGCGATCTCACCTACGTCGCCGCGCGCCGCTCGCGCCGTAATCGCAAGGCGGAAGCGTTCTGCGATTGGATGCGCCAGGAGGCCCTTGCGACGCCTACCCCGTGACCGCGCGGATCGTCAC
>NZ_JBFUKD010000539.1:0-2585 GCF_056401005.1 Microvirga sp. P4_G7
CGCTCAGGCAGACATACACACCCGGCTCCAGATCGCGCGCGCTGCCCTCCTGGATAATCTCCTCCCTCGCCGAAATGACGATCCTGCCGCCGTCGGACATGGAGTCTCGCGCATTCACGGCGAGGTTCAGCAGTGCCATCTCCAACTGGTTGTAGTCGGACAAAACAGACTGGGTGGGATGCGGGAAGCGTGTCTCGATTTGGACGAGGGGCCCAAGCGACCGTTGAAGCAGGGCCTCCATGCTGCGGACGAGGTKCTGAACGTCGATCGGCTCGTGCTTCAGCTCTTGCCGGCGTGCGAAGGCCAGCATGCGCTGTGTCAGGACGGCCCCGCGCTGTGCGCCCTGAGCGGCGTTGTCGAGCAGCGCCAACAGCTTCGGATCTGCCGGCAACCGCTTTCGCATCAGCTCCAGGCTGCTCAGGATCGCCATCAGCAGGTTGTTGAAGTCGTGCGCGATACCGCCGGTGAGCTGGCCGATGGCATCCATCTTCTGGGATTGCATCAAGGTCTCGCGAGCGCGTTCCAGAGCTTGTTGTGTTTCGCGGCGCTCGGTAATGTCCCGCGTGATCTTGGCAAAGCCTAGAAGCTCACCGTCGTCGTCGCGAATGGCATCGACAATGACGTGTGCCCAAAATCGACTTCCGTCTTTTCTGAGACGCCAACCCTCGTTCTCGAAGCGCCCCTCGTTCACGGCCGTATCGAGAGACCGCTTCGGCTCGCCGGCCTTTCGGTCCTCGGGGGTGTAGAACCGCGAAAAATGCTCGCCGATGATCTCCTCCGATTGGTAACCCTTGATCTTTTGCGCTCCGAGATTCCAATTGGTGACGATGCCCTGCGGGCTGAGAAGGTAGATCGCGTAGTCGCTGACGCCTTGAACCAGCAGCTTGAATTGCTCTTGAGTTTGACGAAGAGCCTCTTCATTGGCGCGGCGCTCGGTCAGGTCGCGTGTCACTTTGGCAAAGCCGACAAGTTCACCGGATGGAGACCAGATCGGATCGATGACGACAAAGGCCCAGAACCGCGTGCCGTCCTTGCGGACCCGCCAGCCCTCGCTCTCGAACTTGCCTTCGCGGGTGGCGGTCTCCAGCGCTCTGCGGGGAAGTTCCGTCTCGCGATCCTCTTGCGTGTAGAAGCGCGAAAAATGCTCGCCTATGATCTCGCTCGCCGAATACCCTTTGAAGCGCTGCGCACCAGGGTTCCAACTTGTGACGGTGCCTGTCGGATCCAACATGTAGATGGCATAGTCGGTCACCGCATCGATCAGGAGGCGATACCGTCCGTCCTGCGTCTGCGAAGCCTCGAGCCGATCGGAATCTCTCATCGTTATGCCGCCCCCCCTGGCATCGTGAGTTTAGGGCCAAGCCCCCACGCAGCAATCTGAAATTTAGTCCAATACGGGTATTTAAGGACGAGTAAAGTCTATCTTACTTTCGCCGCGCTGAACGGGAACTGGACATCGTGTTGCGCACTGCCAAGCTGCGTCCCGCTGCGTTTGATGCCAGCTCTATCGCTTCCGCCGTCTTGAATGCGGAGGCCCCCTTCCTCTTTGGTGTTAGCGAACGGAAACGCAGCGTCCGAGTTGAACCTATGTGGCCGCTGTCATTGGGAGAAAACCCATGTTTCGGTGGGTAAAAATTCTCTGCGCGACGATTGCTTTCACCGCTCTCACCGCGGGAGCCGCAGGCATGGCATATATGAGCCACGGGAAAAGTGGCGGTTGGAGCAGCAGCGGAGGCGGAGATGGATCTGCCGGCGCACCTGGTCCCGTCGCAGGTGCCGGGCTGCCGTTCATTCTCATTGTGGGAATCTATGCAATCGTCAGACGGCTGCGAATGACCCCGCCGACAAACTCATGAAATGCTGAGACTCGAAGCGGAGGCATGTTCGAAGGAGCAAATCACCTCCGAGCAGCGCGCTCATTCCCGTGCTTCAAGACCCCGAGACCACACTCAATTACGCGGGCCCACTCAGCCGGCGGGCCCGATTTCGCCTCCAAGCCGTTTGCTCGGCGACACTTGCGCCGCGCCGCGTGCCTTTGGTTTACATCGAGTCGGCAAAGCCGAAAGCGAGCGGCGTCCCGATTTGGAAGGCTGTTGGATCTCCCACAGCGGCGCCGACGAGTTCGTCCCCGACCATCGATCCCGTGTCCTGAGCATCGGCGAAAAACTCTAGGCGGGGATCGGGAGGGTCGCGCATTCGGCTATGGTCTCCGTCCCCATCGGTCGGATGCATCCTTGGATGTGTCCCCATCGCGAAAACGTCGTCCACCAGAATCGATCGATCGACGAACTGAAGACGCTCGATATTTTCCAGGGTATCGGACCCATCAGTACCAACCAAATCAACGACAGCTATCGTACCGTCGGCATTTTGCCTGATGGAGTAGTTTTTCAGCGCCCCTGAGAATGCAGCCGTGTCGATATCCGCGAGCGGCGGACCAAACGGATTGCCGTTGTCGCCGGTCAAGTGATCATCGCCGGCACCTCCCTTCATCCAGTCGTCACCCTCGTTGCCGAGAAGCTCGTCGTCGCCGTCGCCGCCGACAATTCGGTCGTCCCCTAGCCCCCCGAAGACCTCATCGTCAC
>NZ_JBFUKD010000540.1:0-2584 GCF_056401005.1 Microvirga sp. P4_G7
GCGCATGCCTCCATCGATGCGATGATGAGCCTCGCACAACAGGCCGTCGAAGCGGCGAACGGCGGGACGAGCGACATGTTCGGCGGCGTGGCGTCGGCGGATGTGCAATTGCGCATTCCGCCCCATCAGCCCTGGCCCGCATCGATAAAACTGCAGAGAGAATACGATGCCGTCGGCTTCTTCCTGTCCGGTCATCCGCTCGACGAATATGGCGATCTGCTCAAGAAGCTGCGCGTTCAGACCTGGGCCGAATTCTCCCGGTCCGTGAAAGCCGGAAATTCCGTCGGCAAGGTGGCGGCGACGATCCTCGATCGGCAGGAGCGGCGCACCAAGAGCGGCAACAAGATGGGCATTCTCACTCTGTCCGATCAAACCGGGCATTTCGAGGCGATCATCTTCTCAGAGGGGCTGATGCGCTTCCGTGAGGTTCTGGAGCCCGGCAACGCTGTCGTTCTCCTGCTTCAGGCGGGGCTGGAAGGTGATGAGGTGAGGGCGCGCATCGGGATGGCCGATCCCCTCGACGATGCGATCGCCAAGCACCAGAAGGGCATGCGCATCTTCCTGCGCGACGAGCGGCCGATCGCCAGCGTTCAGGAGCGTTTGCGCGCGCGGGGCGAAGGGGAAGTGACTCTCGTCCTGATCCTCGAAGAAGGCGACCGCGAGGTCGAAGTCAGGCTCCCCGGCAAGTATCTCGCATCGCCGCAAGTGGCAGGAGCTTTACGCGCCGTGCCGGGCGTCGTCGACGTGCAGATGAACTGAGCATCCAATTTCCGCCGCGAAGCGGCGTCTCGAAGGATCGTCCAGAGAGCTGGAGACGACTGTGCTTCGAGACGCGCCCCGACAAGGCATGTTCCACCGGGGCTTCGTTTCATGCTAACACCTCGCCGCATGAAACCGCTCGATGACAGACAGGCGTCCCGCTCAGGGGTGGCCGCAGACCCGATCATCTCCGTATCCGGGCTCCACAAGACGTACGCCACCGGCTTCACGGCTCTGCGGAACGTCAACCTCGACATTCGCCGTGGCGAGATCTTCGCGCTGCTCGGCCCCAACGGCGCCGGAAAGACGACGCTGATCAGCATCGTGTGCGGCATCGTCAATCCGAGCGAGGGCAAGGTGCTGGCTGACGGTCACGACATCGTCGGCGACTACCGCGCCGCCCGTGCGAAGATCGGCCTCGTTCCGCAGGAGCTGTCGACGGATGCGTTCGAGAGCGTGTGGGATACAGTAAAGTTCAGCCGCGGCCTTTTCGGCAAACCACCCAACCCCGCCTATATCGAGAAGGTCCTGAAGGACCTGTCTCTGTGGGAGAAGAAGGACAGCAAGATCATGACGCTGTCCGGCGGCATGAAGCGTCGCGTCATGATCGCTAAGGCGCTGTCGCACGAGCCGCGTATCCTGTTCCTCGACGAGCCCACGGCCGGCGTCGACGTCGAGTTGCGCCGTGACATGTGGGAGATGGTCCGCGGCCTGCGCGACAACGGTGTCACCATCATCCTGACCACCCATTACATCGAGGAGGCCGAAGAGATGGCCGACCGGATCGGGGTGATCAACAAAGGTGAGCTGATGCTGGTCGAAGACAAGTCCGTGCTGATGCGCAAACTCGGACAGAAGCAGCTCATCCTGCACCTGCAGAACCCGCTCAAAACGCTTCCCGCGGCTCTCGCTCCGTACGACATCACGCTGTCCGAGGACGGGACCCAGTTGGTCTACAGCTTCGATACGCAGAGCGAGGAGACCGGCATCGCCGAATTGCTGCGCCTTCTCGGTGAACACGGGATCGACTTCAAGGACCTCCAGACGACACAGAGCTCGCTCGAGGACATTTTCGTCAACCTCGTCAGGGGGCGCGCATGAACGTGTATGCCATCAAGGCCATCTATCTTTTCGAGATGGCGCGCACCTGGCGCACGCTCATGGAGAGCATCGCCTCGCCGGTGATCTCGACCTCGCTCTATTTCATCGTGTTCGGTGCAGCGATCGGCTCGCGCATCGATAGCGTCGACGGCATCAGCTACGGCGCCTTCATCGTTCCCGGCCTGATCATGCTGTCGATCCTGACCGAAAGCATCTCGAACGCGGCGTTCGGCATCTACATGCCGAAATTCTCCGGCACGATCTATGAGCTCCTGTCGGCGCCCGTCTCCGCCATGGAAACGGTCCTCGGCTATGTCGGCGCCGCGGCGTCGAAATCGATCATTCTGGGTACCATCATCCTTCTGACGGCCCGCCTGTTCGTCGATTTCTCCATCATGCACCCGGTCTGGATGATCGTCTTTCTGGTGCTGACGTCGGTGACCTTCAGTCTGTTCGGGTTCATCATCGGGATCTGGGCGGACAGCTTCCAGAAGCTGCAGCTGGTTCCGCTGATGGTGGTGACGCCGCTCGCCTTTCTCGGCGGCAGTTTCTATTCGATCAGCATGCTGCCGCCCTTCTGGCAGAAAGTGGCCCTGTTCAACCCCGTGGTCTATCTGGTCAGTGGGTTTCGGTGGAGTTTCTTCGGGATCTCAGACGTGAATATCGGAGCCAGCTTGGCCATGACCTTGGTKTTCATGCTGGCCTGCTTGACGACGATCTGGTG
>NZ_JBFUKD010000541.1:0-2581 GCF_056401005.1 Microvirga sp. P4_G7
TAGCCCAGCCGTCCATCCGCATGTGCCGCACGTCGCCGTTTCGAGCGCCTGCGTTCTTGGTGAAGGTGTCCTGTGGGACCATCGGACCGAAACGGTCTATTGGGTGGACATCAGGAGTCCAGCTGTCTGGCATTATCAGCCAAGGACCAAGCAGCATGGCCGAAACGATGTCGCCGAGCCCATCGGGTTCGTCGCCCTGACGGTGGACCCGGACATGGTGATTGCCGGATTCAAGTCGGGGCTCGTGCGGCTGCATTTGTGGGGCGGCGAATGTCAGCCTCTCGTGTCGCCCGAACCAAACCAGCCGAGCAACCGGATCAACGACGGCCATGTCGGACCGGACGGGTCGCTCTACTTCGGCACCATGAACGATGCGGAAAAGGGACCGACCGGTGCTTTCTGGCGATGGGACGGCCACAAGCTGACCCGTCTTCACGACGGCATCGTCGTCACCAATGGTCCGGCGACGAGCCACAACGGCGAGATCATCTACACGACGGACACCACCAACCGAATCGTCTACGCCCACGTTCTGCAAGGCGGATTGCTCGGCGAAGGACGAGAATTCGTCCGGTTCGAGGAAGGCTGGGGTTTCCCTGACGGTATGACCGTCGACTCGGAAGGTCATGTGTGGATCTGCCATTGGGGCGGCTCGCGCATCACCCGGTTCCGGCCGGACGGGACGATCGAGCGCATCGTGCCGGTGCCCACGGCGCAGGTGACCAAATGCGCCTTCGGCGGGCCCGACCTCACGACGCTCTACATCACGACGGCCGCGATCGGCCGCGATGCCACCATCGATCCCATGGCCGGACACCTGTTTTCGGTCGAGACCGGGATTCAAGGCGTGAAGTCGCACATCTTCCACGGGTAGAACCATGAGCTTCCACGGGTAGAACCATGAGCGTTGCGCATTTCGGCTCGATCGACGACGAGGACGTGCTGGAGGTGACGCTCAGAAGCGCCGCCGGCGCGGAGGCGCGGATCATCACCTGGGGCGCGGTCTTGAGGGACCTCGTCGTGCCGGCGCGGCACGGACAGCAGCGCGTCGTCCTCGGGCTCAACACGATCGAAGATTACGTTGTCTATTCGCCGTATTTCGGTGCGATCGTCGGACGGTACGCGAACCGTATCGGCAAGGCGCAATTCACGCTCGACGGCGTCACCTATCGTCTCGATGCGAACGAAGGTCGAAACCAGCTTCACGGCGGATCGAAAGGATTCGGACATCGCGTGTGGTCGCTGATCGAGCACACGCCATCGCATGCGGTGTTGTCGCTGGTCTCGGACGACGGCGACATGGGCTACCCCGGCCGGTTGATCGCGACCTGCACGTATACTCTGCTTGAACCGTCGACATTGCGGATCGAGCTCGAAGCGACGTGTGATCGGGCGACGCCGGTCAATCTCACGACGCATGGCTATTTCAATCTCGATGGAAGCTCCGACATTTCGTCCCATCATCTCATGATCGCCGCCGACTACGTCACGCCGACGCATTCCGATTTGATTCCCACCGGCGAGGTCGTCGGGGTCGAAAGCACCGGGTACGATTTTCGATCGCTGAGGCCGATCGGTGCGGCTCAACTTCTCCAGGGAAGGATCTCGTACGACATCAACTACGTCTTAAGGCGTACGGGCGAACTGTCGCATGCAGCGACCCTGCAATCGCGCAAGAGCGCCTTGTCGATGGAGCTCTGGACCACCGAACCGGGCTTGCAATTCTATGACGGCGGCCGACTTCACGTGCCTGCCGCGGGGCACGACGGCGCGACATATGGCGTGCACGGTGGTCTCTGCCTGGAACCGCAACGGTTTCCCGACGRCCCCAATAAAGCCCACTTTCCTCCCTGTATTTTGAAACCGGACGCGGTGTCACGGCAGATCAGCGAATTGCGATTCGGGTCTGTGTGAGGAACCCGGCGCTTCGTTCGCCGTTAGCTTTGCAGTAGCGTGCGTAAAAACAAGAAGGCTCGCCGAGGGAGATCAGAATGCCCGTATTGGACGCTAAGGCCTTGAAGAGGGATCCCAAGGGAGCCGCTTTTCTCCTGCGCGTCCTGTGCCGGCAACCTGTATCCGACGACAACCCGCCGAAGCTCGTGACGCGTGTCGTGAAGAAGGCTTATGTCGTGCGACGTCAATCGCATCTATCCGACGATCACGAGACGACTTGCTAAATCACGCTGCTGAATCACGCTGCCGGCGTCGTCACGAGGCCGCGCTTGGCGAGAAGCGCATCGACTGCGGGAAGCCTTCCGCGAAATTCCGTGTACGCCTCCACAGGATCGCGCAGGTTTCCGGCGCTGTAGATGAAGCGCGCGAGCTTCTCCGCTACCTGCGGATCGAAGGCGTTGCCGGTTTCCTCGAAGGCGTTGAACGCATCCGCATCGAGGACCTCCGACCATAGATAACTGTAATAGCCGGACGAGTAGCCGTCGCCTGAGAACACGTGCGCGAAATGCGGAGTGCGATGCCGCATGATGATCTCGCGCGGCATCCCGATCTTCGCGAGCGATGATTTTTCGAAACGACCGACGTCGAGATCGCCGTCCGGTGCTGCGCTGTGCAGGTCGAGATCGAC
>NZ_JBFUKD010000542.1:0-2572 GCF_056401005.1 Microvirga sp. P4_G7
GATTGACGCAGAATCCCTGCCCGCCGCCCTTGGTGAGGAGCGGCGTGAGGATCTCGCGGTAATTCTCGCGCGTCAGCGCTTTCTGGATGAGCGGAATGCCGCGCTCGTCGAGGAGCGCCCGATCCTTGTCCACCGGGTCGATCACGACGAAGCGGTCCTTGTCGAACTCGAAATGGCGTTCGATCAAAGGCAGCGCGCCTTTGCCGATCGAGCCGAAGCCGATCATCACGACCGGGCCAGTGATGCGTCCATGAACGGGCCAAACGGACATCAAGGTTTCTCCTTTTCGAAACAACAAAACGAAAAAACGCGCCGCACCATTATTTTGGCGCGGCGCGCGTCAAATGTCAGGTCGTCTCGTGCATGACCCGCCGAGGTGGAAACGGTTCGGCGAGAAGGTCATGCACGTATCTATAAGTTGGAGCGTGATCGGGCGCAAAACCGGTACCCGGTTCTTGCTGATCACGCTCTAGAGCGAACGGCGGAAGGCTCCGTACGCGTCGTTCGCCGCAGCCGCGACCAGCGCCGCGAGATCCGGCTTCTGTTCGAGAGCGCCGGTTGCGGACACGAGCCCGCGCGCCTCGTCGAGAGCGCCAGCCTGCAAGGCGAGCCCCAGGAAGCGCTCGCGCTCATAGGGGCCCGGCAGCCACAGGTCCTCTGTCGCCGCGGTCGAGAAACCGAAACGCTCATAATAAGGAGCGTCGCCGACAAGCACGACGGCCTTATGACCGCCCGCCGTCGCTCGCGAGAGCGCTTCGCGCATCAGCTTCGCACCGAGGCCGAGGCCCTGGAGCGAAGGATCGACGGCGATGGGGCCGAGCATCAGCGCAGGGCGATTGGGACCCGCCGCGATGTGCCACAGGCGCACCGTTCCGACGAGAGTGCCATCCCGTTCGAGGGCGAGCGAAAGCCCGTCAGCCGGACGGCGTCCTTCGCGCAACCGTTCGCAGGTCTTCAGGAACCGTGCGGGGCCAAAACAGGTATCGAGCAACGTCTCGCGCGCGTCGATATCGCGAACCATTTCTTCGCGGATTGTGATCATGGCCGTAGCCTCCCATGGTGTGGGGTGAGCGACAGCCCTCGCACCTGCTCCACGCGGAGCAGGCCGTCCGGGACAACTAACATCTTGGGGTTGGTGCCTGCCTCGGATCGAGGCAGGCGGGACGTGAGTTAGATCACGTAGGATTTCAGCGGCGGAAAGCCGTTGAAGGCGACGGCCGAATACGTCGTCGTGTATGCGCCCGTTCCTTCGATCAGCACCTTGTCGCCGATCTCCAGCGAGATGGGGAGCGGATAAGGCTCCTTCTCGTACAGCACGTCGGCCGAGTCGCAGGTCGGTCCGGCGAGCACGCACGGCACCTTGCGGTCGTTGTCGCGCTCGCTGCGGATCGGGTAGCGGATCGATTCGTCCATCGTCTCGGCGAGACCGCCGAACTTGCCGATGTCGAGATAGACCCAACGCACCTCATCCTCGTCGCGGCTCTTCTTCGAGACGAGAACGACCTCGGCCTCGATGATGCCCGCGTTGCCGACCATGCCGCGGCCCGGTTCGATGATCGTCTCCGGGATGCGGTTGCCGAAATGCTTCGAAAGCGCCTGGAAGATCGATTCGCCGTAGGCTTTCACCGCCGGAACCGACTTCAGGTACTTCGTCGGGAAACCGCCGCCGAGGTTGACCATCGACAGGTGGATGCCGCGATCGGCGCATTCGCGGAAGATCGAGGACGCGGAGGCAAGCGCCGTGTCCCAGGCTTCCGTGTTGCGCTGCTGCGAGCCGACGTGGAACGACACGCCATAGGCTTCGAGGCCATGACGATAGCCGTGCTCGAGCACGTCCACCGCCATTTCGGGCGCGCAGCCGAACTTGCGCGAGAGCGGCCATTCGGCGCCGGCGCCGTCGCAGAGGATACGGCAGAACACCTTGACGTCGCGTGCCGTCACGCCCGCCGCTTGCGCAGCGCGCACGATCTTCTCGACTTCGGCTTCGCAATCGACCGCATAGAGGCGCACGCCAAGTTCGAGAGCGCGCACGACGTCGCGCTCCTTCTTGATCGTGTTGCCGAACGAGATGCGCTCGGGCGTCGCGCCTGCGTCGAGGGCGAGCTGAATCTCCACGACGGATGCCGTGTCGAAGCAGGAGCCGAGATCGGCCAGGAGCTTGAGGACCGCCGGATCCGGGTTCGCCTTCACGGCGTAGAACACGCGCGTGTCGGGAAGAGCCCGAGAAAACTTGGCGTAGTTGTCGCGCACGACGTCGAGGTCGACGACGACACACGGGCCGTCTTCTCGTCGGTTACGCAGAAATTCACGGATGCGCGCAGTCATGGCGCTCTCCCCACCAAAGGTTCAATGGGGCTCGAAGGCCCCCGATTGAAATTCAGGCGACACGATCCCGGTCAGGAATCGGCACACCCGGCGTCAGCGAGGGAAGATGCATCCCGCGTCGTGCGTTGGAGACACGATGAGCGGCGATGGGCTCTTCACCCGACGATGCTGCCTTGGATTGGAAGGGGAAGTCCCGTCCGCACGCCTGGCAATGAGAAACAAGCCTCTTCGGTGCTGACCTTTGGAG
>NZ_JBFUKD010000543.1:0-2572 GCF_056401005.1 Microvirga sp. P4_G7
CACGGCCGCACCGAGCCGCGCCAAGAGTGCCGACACGTACCCGCTGCCCGTTCCGATTTCGAGAACGCGATGCGCCTCGGACACATTGAGCGCAGCGAGCATGGCGGCGACGGTGCCTGGCGACGTCATCGTCTGTCCGCATGGGAGCGGCAAGGCCACGTCGCTGCGGGATAGATCGGTAAATCGCCGCGGCGCGAACACTTCGCGCGGCACGAGTTCCATCGCGCGCAGAATGGCGGTGTCGCGAATGCCTCTGGCGCGAAGGGACAAGATAAAGGAGGCGGCTTCCACGGCCCCGTTACCCAGATGGTCTTCATCCTCCCGATAGAGCGGAAGATTCATCTGTCTCGAACGGGGGCGGTCGCCTGTCATCGCGGCACTATAGCCTCACGCGAAAATCTGCGCATAGCGGGTGAGCGTCGGTTCATCCGTCATATCCAAGCGCAAGGGCGTGACCGCAATGCGGCGGTTCGCAACCGCCCACAGATCTGTTCCGTTGCCCGGAGTGAACGGACGGCGTTCGAAAGTGACCCAGAAATAAGGAATGCCGCGTCCGTCCGCGCGTTCGTCGAGCCGCAGCAATTCCTGGCTGCGCTGCCCCTGGTTGACGACCGCGGCGCCGGTGACTTCGTCCGGTTCGCAATCGGGGAAATTCACATTGACGAGAATGCCCTTCTCGATCCCGGCGTCGAGGATCCTCCGCACGATCTTCGGACCGTGATGCTCGGCGCAGTTCCATTTGATCGCCTTGTGACCGCCGGGACCCGATGCCTGCGACAGGGCGATCGACGGAACACCCAGAATGGTGCCTTCGATGGCGCCGGCGACGGTGCCGGAATAGGACACGTCTTCGGCGACATTCTGACCGCGATTGACGCCCGACAGGATCAGGTCCGGCTTGTTCTCCCGCATGAGATGCCGCACACCCATGATGACGCAATCGGTCGGCGTGCCGCGCACGGCGTAGTGACGCGGCGAGATCTCCCGCAACCGCAGCGGGTCGTTGAGCGAGAGGGAATGCGCAACGCCGCTCTGGTCCGTCTCCGGCGCGACCACCCATACGTCGTCGGACAATTCCCGCGCGATGGATTCCAGGACTTGCAAGCCGGGAGCATGAATGCCGTCGTCGTTGGTGCAGAGAATGCGCATGGGATCAGGCCTGTTTTTCGATGCGGGTCAGCCCGCCCATGTAAGGCTGCAGAACCGACGGGATCGTGACGCTGCCGTCTTCGTTCTGATAATTCTCGAGAACCGCCACGAGCGTGCGGCCGACTGCGAGACCAGAGCCATTGAGGGTGTGGACGAAACGCGGCGCCTTGCCGTCGCCCGTCCTATAGCGCGCATTCATGCGCCGAGCCTGGAAATCCGTGCACACTGAACAGCTCGAAATTTCGCGGTACATTCCCTGCCCAGGCAACCAGACTTCAATGTCGTAGGTCTTCGCAGCTGCGAATCCCATGTCGCCGGTGCAGAGCGTCATCGTGCGGAACGGCAGATCGAGCTTTTTCAGCACCGTCTCCGCAGAGTTCAGCATACGCTCGTGCTCGTCGGCGGACGTCTCGGGCGTCGTGATCGAAACCAGTTCGCACTTTACGAACTGATGCTGCCTGATCATGCCACGCGTATCGCGCCCCGCAGATCCTGCTTCGGCGCGGAACGACGGCGTCAGCGCCGTGAAGCGCAGCGGCAACTCGTCTTCGGAGAGAATCTGTTCGCGCACGAGATTGGTCAGTGTGACTTCGGCGGTCGGGATCAGCCCATAACGCGCGTCGCTGATGCTCTTTTCCAAAGCCTCGCGCGTCGCGGTCCCAGCGAGGAGCGACGCAACCAAATCCTGCAAGGTGGATCCCGGAATGGCCCAGAATTGATCGTCTTCGAATTTCGGCAATTGCGCYGTGCCGAACATCGCCTCGTCACGCACGAGAAGGGGCGGATTGATCTCCGTGTAGCCGTGGTCGTTGGTGTGCAGATCGATCATGAACTGGCCGAGCGCCCGCTCCAAGCGAGCAAGCCCACCCTTCAGAACGACGAAGCGAGAGCCGGACAATTTTGCGGCCGTCTCGAAATCCATCAGGCCGAGGTCTTCACCGATCTCGAAATGCTGCTTTGCCGCCGCCAGGTTCTTGGGATTGCCGTAGCGAAGCCGCTCCACGTTGCCGGTTTCATCCAGGCCGACGGGCACGTCGTCCTTGGGCGTGTTCGGGATCGCCGCCAGCACGAACGCCAGCTCCCGCTCGGCCTCCCGCTCCGCCGCTTCGAGGTCCGGGATGCTCTCCTTGAGACGGGCGACTTCCGCCATCAGTTCCTGAGCACGGACCTCGTCCTTCTTGGCCTTCGCCTGGCCGATTTCCTTGGACAGCGCGTTGCGCCGCTCCATGGCGGCTTGCAGGGCCGACACGGCGCTCTTGCGCTGGTCGTCCAGGGCGATCAGCCGTGCGGACGAAGCTTCCATGCCCCGCTTCTTGAGGCCCTGATCGAACGCCGCGGGATTGTCGCGGATGGAACGGATGTCGTGCATGGGATTGACCGCGCTGCGAGACACGGCCCTGCCCAAAACATGACCGCATCGGTG
>NZ_JBFUKD010000544.1:0-2569 GCF_056401005.1 Microvirga sp. P4_G7
GCCTCGGATAGGATCTCGGCCGAAACGCGCAGGCCGCGGCTTCTCAGGTCGAGGGACGCTTCGAATGCGGTCAACTCAGCCGCGCCCGGCGTGCCGAGTAGCTCTGCTTTGATCAGCGACTCCGAGATGCCTGCATTGTAAGGACGCTGGAATATCGTTTGCATCCACGGAAGGCCGGCGGATGTGTCGAGGAACCACTCGCCTTCAAAGAACTTGAGCCGCTGCTTGGCGTGTTGGCCGATGGCATCCGCGCCCGTCACAACTGCGAGGCCGCCATCCGCGTTCAAATATATGTCGTTGTCGATCACGGTGACGACATTCATCTCTCGCAAAGAGACGTTGTTCAGATCGTAATAGGTGTTGATGTTCGTCGATTTCCGAAAGAGCAAGTACACTTCGCCAGCGGGGGCGGTGAAGATGCGTTGGAAGCGCCCAGTCGCTGTCAAGGGAACCGGCGCATCCCAAGCCCCGCCCAGTGTCCCGTCGATCGACAGATACCAGAGGGGGTTGGACGAGGTGTTCTTCGTGTAGTCGAGAGCGACCTCGTACACTTTGCCAGGGGTTAGTTCGGTCATCCTGTAGACCGCGTAGCTTCCTGTGCTCGTGTTGAGGGAAGTCAGGCGTAACCCGTTCGCAGATGCCGAGAGTGAAAGCGTCGCCGGGTTGGTTGAGGACCATCCGGTCAGTCCGGCGGAGAAGTCCCCGTTGGCGAACAGCTCGGGACCGTAGGCGTCAACCTTCGTACGCTGTGCAATGGCAATCCCGATGCGGTTCATAGCGCCATGTCTCGCACTTTTTGAGCCAATGCCATGAGCGCCACGCGATTGAACAACTGGTGCCCCGATCCCGCCGACGAACCGTGCTTGATCAGGAGCTCGTCGCTCGCCACAAGCTCCATGAACTCCGCGAGGATGGTGTACAGATTGCCCTCTGCCCCATCGATCTTGAACTTCCCTTCCGGGCTCATGGAGATTCGATACTGGCCATCCGCTGAGGAAAGCTCGAAGTTGTCCGGATCGTACGGGCCAACCGGCGCCTGGCTGGACGAAAGACCGGGGGAGAACGTCGCGTCGCTCAGATCGTGCATTCTCTGCGTTGCGGCCGGCTGCTCCCCGTCCTTGGCGTACCAATCGTCCATGTTCCGAGACATGACCGAGATCATGCCTTGGTCGCCCTCCTTGAGCGGGAAGCGCATGACCATACGCCCGCCGCGGGGCCAGTTGATCGGAACCTCGACCAGCTCCGGCATGTCCACAGGCTCACCGTTGAATCGAGGGCGGTAAAGCGGTTTGATCGTCGCTGTTCGACCGTCGGCAGAGACGGACACCACCTTTCCAGGAAGGTTCGTCCAGATATCCTCTCTCTCGGATTGCGTTGCGTCGCCTATGGCCTCGACCATCCGACCGCGCAGCGCCTTTGATCGTTGATGACCCGCCATCAGGATTCCTTGACCTTACCACCGTCGATCTTGTCTCCGGCTACCGTCGCGGTGAAATCTCCGTCCCGGTTATCGCCTTGGAAATCAACGCATGAGACACGAAAGCGGCCTTGCTGATCGTTCATTTCGAGCGTCTCAGAGCGGATCTCGACGACGCGCGCGATGCGCAATTGCGGGTTCAGAAGGCAAGACACTCTGATGCCGTCGTCCGTGATGTCAGGAATGCCGATCATTCCGGTTTGCTGGCTGATCACGACGACTTCGTCCACGTAGGAGTCGCCGGACACGACTTCCATCGCGCCGTCTTGCACGCCCCAGTAGAGGTTGTGCGTCCGTCCGATCTTGTCGAGTTCCTTGCGGCATGGTCCGCACATCACGACCGGTCGCTTGTATGCCGGCAGGTCTTTCACAGCGTCCTGGATGACGCCCTTGTCGACGCCGGGCATCCGCTTGCGCAATTCTTCGATCATTTCCGACGGCTTGGTACCAGCCGGAAACGTCTTGCTGATCACGCCTTGGCGGATTCCCTTGTCGCCATCTCCGCTTTCGACCGTCGTTATGATGTCGGTGTCTTCGCGGCGATGTCGTATGTCCCGAATGAACCCCTCGAAGATGATGCCGACATTGCCCTTGCCACCGAGCGACCCCTCGTAGCCGGCCTCGATGCGAACCTTGTCGAACTCCTTCTTGATCTTCATCCGGTTCTCCCGTGAGAGGTTCCAGATTTCGATCTCGGCTGCGTTCGGCGTCCCGCTGATCACCTTCGATACCCGAAAGGCGATTTTCAGCGCCTCGACGACAAGCTCCCCGCCGTCGCCCGTGAACGTGGCGCGGACTTTTCTAAGCCATTGACGCATGGTTAGCTCGCCTGAGATGCAATGATCTCGTCAGGGTCCGCCTGAAAGATGCGAACCCTGCGCTCTGGGATTGCCGTCCGATCTGGTTCGGCGCCTCGCGCCTCGTAGTCCGCGGCGAAGACCGCGCCGATCCCAAAATCGAAAGCTGCTAAGAGGTCTGTGCCAAGAGTGACACGGCGGCCGTAAAGCACCTGCTCGTCCCCTATACGCAGATCGAAGCTCCAGCGATCCGTGGCGACGTTGTACCGAAAGCGGAACGTGCAACGTTGCCCAT
>NZ_JBFUKD010000545.1:0-2565 GCF_056401005.1 Microvirga sp. P4_G7
GCCATGGGGCATTCATCTACGACTTCGCCAGCCTCGCACCGATCCTGCGGGATTTCGTCAACACAGTCTGAGATGATCGATGGACATGATCGGATCGCCCATCATCGCTGCACCAAGATCCCGCTGTGATAGCCGGACCAGTCCGGCCTTGTCGGCAGCCATCCGATGCGTGTGAATTTCCATCAGGTACTGGCTGGAATAGCCGTGCGGCGCATCGAGCGACGTGATCAGGCTACGGCCGATATGCCGCGCTGCCCGCTCTGGCGAGACCGTGTGCGCCTCGATCGAAATCATGCCGTGCCGCGCGAGGTAGGGCGCCCAACGCTCGAACAAGGCGACAAGAGCGGAGAACGATTCATCCGCCGAGATCGATCCGCCGCTCCGATCGGTGAACACCGCGTCTGTCATAGGTGAGGGCAGAATCTCCACCGTCTGGCAATGCGCACGGTTGTGAATCACCGATTTGTTCACATGCAGCACGTCGAACGGGTCGATGCCATTGGCGGTCAGCTGCTGCGCGATGAGATCGGGTTTAGCGATGTCGCCGGAAATCGCGAGATAGGGAGCACCAATTGCGGCAAGACGCTCCTGCGTCGCGTGGCGCGCGACCTCGTTGAATTCGACGCCAATGAGGGTCAGTGGATGGGTGGCGAGTGAGTATCCTCGACGGGAGTTATCCCGGACCGCCTCAAAAAGGGCGGCAAGTACCGTCCCATCGCCCGAGCCCGTGTCGACGATGGCCCGCGGTTGCGTGGAGGGATCGGCGGTATCGAATAGGGGTAGCGCTATTTCGAGAAAGGGTTCGCGACAGCTCTTGTTGAAGACCACGCCACTGAAGGCGATGTCTAGGGAACGATCCACGTGGGTTTCAATGGTCCCCGACAATGGCGGCAAAGTTCCTTCGCGCAGGAGCCTGCCGACGGACGCGAACGTCGATAAGTAGGAGAGAGGATAGGCATACTGTGAAACGAGGCTAGCCGCCGCCATGCCCTCTGGTGTCATCGCAACTCGATCGCTATCGCGGTGGGTCCAACCGACGTTCTCCATAACCGAGAATGCCACAATCTCCGCCTCATCGATTGGACAATGACAATCTGCGATGAGGCGGTCGAGCAGGCCGCGTCGATGAAGGCCGAACCAGGAGGCGGCCGCCAGCGGACCAAGCGCTTGTTGGTGCATCCGCCAGCGGAGGGGACCGGCGATGCATCCCTCTGACAATGTGAAAGCGGGTGCCGGTCCCGTTCCGGCGAGTGCGCGGAGGAGTTCACAGGCGGCGTGAATACGCGCGCAAGCACCGTGTAGGAGGTCGCCATGTTCTGTGAACGCGGCGCCATCCGGTGTCAGAACGACGCTCTCACCCTGTTTCTGCGCGAAGCCCTGTGAACGCAGTAGCTTGATCGCTACGGCCGTGAACCCGGATTGAAGGGAGAATGCGCGTGCGAGGCTTGCCGGCGTGAACGCGCCAGCTCTCATTGTATCGAATGCCCCCAGAGCGAGGAGTGCCTCAGCCGTTGTGCCGAAGGCAATGCCATCGCAATGGTGGCAGAGTTTCGTCCAAGCCGAGACGAGTGGACTCGTCATTCCACTTGCCGCTCCGCAAGTCGCGCGAACAGTCCATTGTTCGCCATCAGCGCGGAGTAGTCGCCTGTCTCGACGACCGTCCCCTTGTCAATCACGACAATCTTATCCGCGGCGACGATCGTAGAAAGGCGGTGGGCAATCACCACCTGAGTGCATTTGAGATTCTTGAGGTTCTGCGTCACGAATGTCTGCGTGACGTTGTCGAGCGCGCTGGTCGCTTCGTCGAAGATCAGGACGCGAGGCTTGCGGATGATCGCGCGCGCAATCATCAGTCGTTGGCGTTGGCCGCGTGAGATTGCGGAAGAGCCGTCGCCCACAACAGTGCGCAGTCCCATGGGCCAGGATTTCACATCGTCCTCCAGGCCCGCCGCGCGGATGGCCTCCATCACCTCGTCCTGTGTGAACGGAAGACCCGCGGCGACGTTGTCGTAGACCGAACCGCTGAGCAGGCTTCCGTCCTGCAGCACCACGCCGTATTGGCGACGAAGGTCCCAGCGATTGAGGAACCGGATGTCGTTGCCGTCGACGAGCACAGATCCCGCTTCCGGTGTCTCGAATCCTAGCAGCAGGCGAACGATGGAGGACTTTCCGGCACCCGACGGACCGACGATGGCAGTGAACTTGCCACTCTCGGCGGCGAAGGAAAGTTCCTTCAGCGCCAAGGGTTCTTCCGGGGCGTAGCGGAACGATACGCGGCGAAACTCGATGTTCCCTTTGATCGGCGCGAGATGACCATGCCCGATACGCTTCTCTTCCTCGGCGAACAATATTGGTTTCACGCGATCGTATAATGGCCGCAGCATGACGAGGAGAAGTGTTCCTCGCGTCGAAGAAAACGCGGAACCGAGAAACTGGCCGAAGGCGACGTTGAAGCTGACGAACTGGGCTGTGCTCATCGGTGGCGAGGCCACGGTGGCTGAGGCGTTGTCGAAATGAAAGAACGCCAAAAGAATCCCCATCTGGTAGCCGATCACAGTGAGCACC
>NZ_JBFUKD010000546.1:0-2556 GCF_056401005.1 Microvirga sp. P4_G7
GTCCGGGATCTTGGGGCAGACTGATGCGAACGCTTTTGCCGTCGGTCGAGGCCGTTGCCTTGATCGTCCTGCGAACGTCGGCGCCTTCTTCCATCACCCGGACGACGTGACCGACCCAGAACGTGCCATCAGGCGCCCTACCAAGCTTCACACCGGCCGTAGCCGCTTTCCCTGTCTTCTTCCGCTTGGTCGATGTCGCGGCAAGATCCCAATGGCGAACCCAGCGGGTTCCCTCGGGTGCAACGCGTCGAATCTTGTCGGCAAACCACGACCGTTTGAACAACCCACCTTCACGCGGCGTCGGCCGCTGCTGAAATTGGCCGGCGACCGCGTACGATCCCATCGGGAGCTTATCGCGCTCGACAACCTCCCTTGGAAAGCGCTCGGGAAAGAGAAGCTCTCCCTCGTACGTTCTGGGGTCTTCGAAGCCTATGGCCGTCTTGCACCGCCGTTCGGGCTCAAACTCCATGGGAAGCATCAGATGCTGATATCCGAGCTTCAATGCGAGGATCTGTCCTGACACGTCCTTTTCGTGCAGGCGCTGCATCACCACGACGATTGCAGACGTCTCAGGATTGTTCAGACGGGTCGGGACAGATTCCCGGAAAGTTCGTGTGGTCGCCTCTCGTTCCGCATCGCTTTCAGCGGTGTCGATCGAATGAGGATCGTCGATGACCAGCCGATCGCCACGGGAGCCGGTCAGACTCTTGAACGGCATTCCTTCCCGAAACCCGGTCTTGGAGTTCGCGAAGGACGCCTCGCCCGACCGGATCAGCTGAATTTCAGACCAAAGGCTCTGGTACCAATCCGAAGTGACCAGAGTTCGCATCCGCCGGCTATCGCGCTTGGCGTAAGTCTCCGAATACGAGGTCGTTACGAACCGATGCGACGCCAGCCCCATCGGTCCCCATTCCCACGCTGGCCAGAACACGCTGACGATCAGCGACTTCATGGTACCGGGCGGAATATTGATCAGGAGCCGATYGCTCAGCCCCATGGCGAGGAAGTCGCCGTGTGTGATTGCCTCCAGGTGGGCGCAGATCGCGTCGATGTGCCAACCGTGAATATACGGCTGCGTTGGTTCCAGGACGTGCCAGGCCTCCCTGACGAAACCCGCAAGGGTCTTGCACCGGGCCCGTATCCTTTCGGCGTCCTGTGCTACGCGCTGGCGTTCTTTCGTCGCCTCTCGTCTTGCCCGCTCTTCACGGATCAACCTCATCATCACCGCCGGAGCCGGCAAGCGGTCCGAAGATAGCTTCAAGGGTCCTGAGCTGTTCATCAGATACGTTCGTCAGATCGAGTGAGCTGATAGGGCCGCCGTTGGGACCGCTGATCTGATGGGATTGGCGGGGTCGTCCGTAACCGCGATCGAGAAGCGAATTGGATGCTGCCACTCTGGCGCTTTCGCTTTCACCCTTTTGGGCAATCTTGGCCAAGGCCTTCATCGCGACCGGGGCATAACTGCGGGCCAATGCCTCGATCGTTCCCTTCTGCTTTTGGGTTGCCCGGTTGGGGCGTCCCTTTGGTCTTCCTGATCCCGGACGCGGGCCGCCTCGTTTCGAGGTCATGATTGATTTCCGCTTGATTTTTCCCTTCGGAGAATCGAACGCACGCGATCGGCTTCGTCCTGAGCTTTTGCGACCAGATGGTGACCGGCTTCCTTCGCGCTTGCTGACGCGTTCCGAAGATTGCCCGATACCAGCGATCGGATTGTTTCAGACGTGGCGCGACGGGCGCCGTGGCAATGTGAACAGGCCATGGATGAGATGGGGTTACTTGAACGGGCCGAAGCGCATGCCATCAACGGCCCAGCGGCCAATCAATACGAGCACCGCGGCGACAAGCCCGATACCGATCAGAATTCCAATGCCGAGTGCAATCATGACAACGCCTTACATCCAGGCCATGGGGCTGCGGAGAAACTTCTCCCGCCGAACCCGTCTTAGCCTCTGATGCTCTTCATCTCTTTCGAGAAGGCACTTCACGAGAGTGAGGAGCTGTTCGCGGCTCATGTCTTTGACGCGAAGAGTCCCATCGTTCGTTAAGAACCCCGTGTTCAGCAATTCCTTGTCTGCCATAGTCACTCATCCATCCGAGGTGAGTATGTGCATTTCTTGCACGAACTGAATTGATGCAGGCCGGGCTTGGTACCGGCTCCCGCGCTCCACTCCCCCTTGGCTCGGATTCGGGGGCTGTCCGGGGGAAACTTACCGAGACGTTTGTTTCCGCGTTTCCTTCAACGCCGCTGCATCAAAGTGAATGGTGCAACTGGACCACTCGCTTCCCACCCCGGCTTGGCGATGACTTCGGTGGTTCAACGTCCGACGCTGACGCGTCGCCTACCACTCCCTGCCGTCGCCTCACGGGCCTAAGCCTTGTCCGTCCGTTGCATCAAACTGGTTGCGGGAGTCGGATTCGAACCGACGACCTCTTGGTTATGAGCCAAGCGCGCTACCGGGCTGCGCTACCCCACGATAAAACTCCAAATGAGAAGCGGGCCAGACATTCCCAGTATCTGGCCCGCGTGTCCTTGAGGACGGTCTCGCTCCCGGCGCC
>NZ_JBFUKD010000547.1:0-2554 GCF_056401005.1 Microvirga sp. P4_G7
GTCCTACGATGCCGACGGCGTCCTACGATGCCGACGGCTCCGGAAAGGGCGCCGCGATCCAGATCGTGGTGCTCGGCAAGAATCTGAAGATGACCGTCAACGACTTCTACGTCGTGTAGGACGCGGGGCGCGCGTGCGGGCAGGAGCCTTGTCTCCGCCCGCTAGCTCTGCCGCTGAGCGACGAGGCGGATGAGATCCGCCTGTCTCGACGTTCCCGTTTTCGAGAACAACGACTGGAGTTGTGTCTTGGCAGTGTTCCGACTGATCTGAATTCGTTCGGAATAGGTCGTCAAGGTTTCGCCGGCAGCCAGGGCGTCGAGCAGTTTTGTTTCGGCCGGAGTCAAATGGCATCCGCGCTTGACTTGCTCGATGACGCTTACGTGCCTCCGCCGCGTCGGCCGGAACACGATCAGCGCGTGGGGAGAGGATGTCCCGAACCAGGTTTGATGTCGGCGAAGAGGGATGATGGTCGCCTTCAGAGCTTCCGATGTCTTTGCGTGAAGGGCGATATAGCGCGGGCGGCCGCTATCGATTGCTGATGACAGCACTCGCTTCAGGTCATTTTGACTTTCCTGTTGCGGGACCAACCGTTCGGACACGAGCTTGACGAACGTGCCGTCCTGCAAAAGGCGTTGTGCTCGTCTGTTCACATCGGAGACGATCCCATCGCGCGAGATAAGCATCGCCGGCAAGTCCAGCTGATCCAGAGCGCCGTAGCGGATCAGCGCCGAACCGGACCATGTGTTGAGTTTGGAGCTGATGTCCACGGCCTGGCGAATGTGTGCGATCAAGATACCCATCGCCCGCCTTTCCTCATTGGAGTGAGGAACGGAGTCGGTGCCGCGGTGAGACGTCAGGAACATCACCGTCGACGCCCCTAAATCGATGTGGGCTCCAATGCAATGATGCAGGTGCTGGGGACGCATCCAATCGTTGTAGAATTCGCCCGCCATCAGCAATGGCTCCGGCACGAGCTCGAAGATGTCGGCGACGTGCATCTCCGGAGCCTCTATGGCGGCCGGATAGATTGGGTTGACGAAGGAAAAGTGGCTCTTGTAGCTGTCGATCGACGCCCTTTCGAAGCCTTGACTCGCCTCGACGAGCATTCTTCCAGAGGTCGTGTCGTGAGCGTAAAGCGATCCTGTCCCGCGAAACAGGTCAGCGACGCCGCACGCCACATCGCCCCATTTCTCTGGCTCGAGGGCCGCCTGATAGATGATCTGGACGGTGTCCAGAAGGTCGCCGGAAATCGACGTCACGGGTCGGCTCCGAATAGGAAAGTTCGGCTTCGCTGGTCTCGAACGAAAGGCTTCTGACGCTCTCAGGCAACGCTGCTTGGGCCGAAAAGCAGTCGACGATTCACCGTGTTTGGGACAAACCAAGGTGGATCCGTCTAAGCCATTCGGGGCCGAGAGCGATCATTCTTCTAGTTGTAGATGACCTTCGCTGTAATAACAACACAAATGACGCAGAGTATCGCGTTCGATCTCCGTGATCACATTTGGAGTTGTTCGACAAGGAGAGGGTCAGCCTCTACGGAAGGTCGGTGACTGCCACTCTGATATCAGCTCGTCACTCTCGACCGCCTCGATCTGCTCGCTGAATCGGGTGCGGTACAGGGACAATAGCGCGTCGTGTCCGGAATCCGACGAACTGCAGATTCCGTCGGTGACCAGGATGACGCGATAGCCGTGATCAATCGCCCCGAAGACAGTCGCGAGAACGCAGACATCGGTTTCCGATCCCGTGACGACCAGGGTATCGATCTGACGGCGGCGAAGATGCTCGCGCAACCTTCTCCCGGTGAACGCCGAATAGACGGGTTTGTCGATGACTGTCGCAGGCGGCGCAAACTGCTCGAGCGCGGGCATGAGTCGGAGCAGAGCCGGGTCGAGATTCTGTCGCGTCACCGCCGACCATTTCTCATAATAAAGCCGCCATGTTCCCGGCATCTCGCGCGGTGTCCTGGGCGGAATGAATCGGGTAAAGACGGTACGCTCAGAAAATTGCTCCGCAATCTTCACGATTGTCGGGAGAACGCGATCTATCCACGGTGTCGGCCATGGACCGTCCGACGAGAACAACCGCTGCATATCGATGCAAAGGTGGATGCTGTTGGGGCCTATCGGACGATTGAGACTTTCCGCCATGCTCCCGCTCTCGCGTCAGTAGCCTCCGACGATCGGCAGGATTTCTCCTGTGATGTAGCTCGCGCAATGGGACGAGGCCAGGAAAACGAAGGCTGGGGCGATTTCCTCCGGCTGCGCCGGTCGTTTCATCGGCGTGTCGCTCCCAAATTCCGCGATGTCCTCGAGCCGCTTGTCGGCAGGATTCAGCGGCGTCCAAACCGGTCCCGGAGCGACCGCATTGACGCGGATCCCTCGCTCGACCAATTGCCCTGCAAGCGAACGCGTGAATGCATGAATTCCGCCCTTCGTCGTCGCATAATCCAAAAGGTGCTTGCTTCCCATCAAGCCCGTGACGGACCCCGTATTGACGATCGCGGCGCCACTTTTCATATGCGGGACGGCTGCTTTCGCCATATGGAAATAGC